>JAYVMK010000052.1:0-4219 GCA_043758995.1 Lichenibacterium sp.
CTGCCCCGCGGCTTCGATCTCGTAACCGTCGAGGGCCGTGAACTGCGCACCAAACACGTCACGCGGCCCGACGGCAGCCGCACCGCCAAGGCCGAAGCCTCCGACGTCACGGCCGAGCCCGGCCATGCGTCGCGGCTGCGGCTTCGGCGCGAGGCCGAGGCTCTGGCCCTGGTCCGCCTCGACGAACGGGAGCCGCGCTGATGGAAGCTGCACTGAACGACGCGGGTCGCCGCCTTTCTGAGGCTCTCGCCACGATCGACCGCGGGATCGCGGTCGCGGTCAGTGGCGGCATCGACAGCCTGACGCTCGCCACCGCGGCTCACGAGGCACGGGTCGACGTCGAGATGTTCCACGCCGTGTCGGCCGCCGTGCCGGGCGATGCCACGGCGCGGGTCGAACGGCTGGCGGCGGAGCGCGGCTGGCGGCTCCACGTCGTCGAGGCCGGCGAGTTCGACGACGCCGATTACGTCGCCAATCCGACCAACCGCTGCTTCTTCTGCAAGACCAACCTCTACGGCACGATCGCGCGGCACACGTCGTCGCAGATGGTGTCGGGGGCCATTGTGGACGAATTGGGCGAATATCGGCCGGGGCTGGATGCCGCGCGCAATCGCGCCGTCCGCCAACCGTACCTCGAAGCCGGCGTCGACAAGCGCACCGTGCGTGCCCTGGCCCGTGCCCTGGGCCTTGGCGACCTCAGCGAACTGCCCGCCGCGCCCTGCCTGTCGAGCCGCGTCGAGACCGGAATCGCCATCCGCCCCGAGGTGCTGCGCGCCATACATGCGATCGAGCGCGATCTCGCGGGCGACTTCCCGAAAGGGACGGTACGGTGTCGCGTGCGCGCCGGCGGCGTCGTCCTGGAACTCGATCCCGCAACGCTCGCGGCTCTCGACGCCCCCCGGCGCGCCGCTGTGGAGCGCGACGTCACGCAGCGCTTCGGTGATCTGGTACCCTCGACGGCGCTGAGCTTTTCGGCTTATCGCAATGGTTCGGCTTTTCTTCCCGGCTTCGACAAGGGGCACTCTCACTGATGGCGGAGTTCAAGCTCGACCTCGACCGGCACGAGCGCATCGGCCTCGACGAGGCGATCTTCGGTGCCGGCAAGACGGCCGACCAGATCGCCGCCATTCTCGATGCTTTTCCGGCCGGCGGCGGATTGCTGCTGACGCGGCTCGACCTCGCTAAATTCGAAGCTCTGCCGGCAAGGCTCCAGACCTTGCTCGACTACGAGCCTCTCTCGCGCACCGCCATTTTCGGCGCGCCGCGGCCCCCAAGGGGCGGTGCACCCGTTGCTGTCGTCATGGCGGGGACGTCGGACGTACCGATGGGTCGCGAAGCCTGCCGGACGCTGGCCTTCAACGGCCAGCCGCACGCCGCCTTCACGGACATCGGCGTCGCGGGCCTATGGAGATTGCTCGATCGAATCGAGGAGATCCGTCGCGCGCCGGTGGTGATCGTGGCGGCCGGCATGGACGCGGCTCTCGTCAGCGTCGTCGGCGGCTTGGTCCGGTCACCGATCGTGGCGCTGCCGACCTCCGTCGGTTACGGGGTCGCAGAGGGCGGAACGCCGGCCCTGCATTCGGCGCTGGCGAGCTGCGCGCCCGGGGTCGCGGTCGTCAACATCGACAATGGCTACGGTGCCGCCTGCGCGGCCCTGCGCATCTGCAATCTGCTCGAGGATCGCGACCTTGGGCCAGCGGCTGCCGCGCCGGGCTCGGCTCATGCCGTGTCGCCTTAGCGTGTGTCTCGGACAGGAGGTCTCATGACGCTTCGCGACACCCCGAGGCCCGACCGCCTGCGGATCACGGTGATCGGTCTCTATGTCCTGTTGGCCGCAGCCAATATCGGTGCCTGGCTGTGGGCCCTGGCGGCCTTCCATGATCATCCGGCGCTGCTCGGCTCGGCCTCTCTGGCCTATAGTTTCGGGCTACGTCATGCCTTCGACGCCGACCACATCGCCGCCATCGACAATGCCACGCGCAAGTTGATGATCGAGGGGCGGCGTCCGGTTTCGGTGGGCCTGTGGTTCTCGCTCGGCCATTCCACCGTCGTGGTGGGACTGTCGCTGCTGATTGCCGCTACGACGGCGGCGCTCCAGAACCGCTTCGACGGGTTGAAAGACGTCGGTTCGCTCATCGGCACCAGCGTGTCGGCAGCCTTCCTGTTCATCATCGCGGCCGCCAATCTCGTGGTGCTGACGGGGGTGTGGCGAACCTTTCAGGAGGTCAGGCGCGGCGGTCCGCTGGTCGAGGAGGACATCGATCGAATCATGGCGGGGCGCGGCTTGCTGGTTCGCCTGTTTCGCCCGGTCTTCGGGATCATCGGCCGCTCGTGGCACATGTACCCGTTGGGGCTCCTCTTCGGTCTCGGCTTCGATACCGCCACCGAAGTCGGCCTGCTCGGTATCTCGGCCACCTCGGCGAGCCAGGGCCTGTCGGTCTGGACCATTCTGATCTTTCCGGCCCTGTTCACCGCCGGCATGACGTTGCTCGACACGACCGATAGCGTGCTGATGGTGGGGGCTTATTCCTGGGCTTATTCCAAGCCGCTGCGCAAACTGTACTACAACATGACGATCACGCTGGTGTCGGTGGTCGTTGCGGTGCTGGTCGGCGGCATAGAAGCCCTGAATCTCGCAGCCGACCGGCTGAAACTCGAGGGCACGTTCTGGAACGGGATCGGCGCGCTGAACGACGACTTCGGCGTCTTGGGCCTCGTCATCGTCGGCCTCTTCGCCGTGAGTTGGGCGGTGTCGGTCGCGATCTACCGGGCCCGTGGCTACGACGACGCCAAAGTGGCATGAGGCTTGGTTTCGCCGCACTCCATCGGGGCGGGGGCGCGGCGTCGCTGATGATAGGAGAGGGCTGAGCCGCGGCCCAGCCCTCCCGCGTCGCATCAATTGACGACCGGAACGTCCGCATCGTCGAGCACGAACGAAGCCGGGATGTGCAGATCCCATTGGAGCCCGGTCGGGCGAAACGCCAGGTTGACCTCGCCATCGAGGGCCCGCGCCGCCAGCCGCTCGACGACCTTGTGGCCGAAGCCGGTCCGATGCGGCTCCGTCACTTCGGGGCCGCCCGACTCCTTCCAACCGATGTGGAAGCGCCGGGACTCGTCCCCGACGGGATCGATCGACCAGACGATCTCGACCCGGCCGTCGGTGCCCGACAGTGCTCCGAAACGCACCGCATTGCTGGCGAGCTCGTTGAAGGCCAGACCGATGTTCTGCGCAGCCTCGGGGTTGAGGTAGAGGTCGGGCCCCGTGATCGAGATACGATCTCCCGCCGTCTCCAACGCCGGGCCGAGTTGCCAACGAACCAGTTCGCCCACAAGGGCACCGTGCCAGTCGCGAGCCGCCAGGAGATCATGAGATGCCGCCAAGCCCCTCAGCCGGGCCGAGAACCGGTGCTCGAACTCCGCTGCGGTCAGGCTGTCTTTGACGGTCTGGCGCGCCATGGCCTGGATAATGGCGAGAAGGTTTTTCGACCGATGCGTCACCTCTCGCATGAGAAGATGCATGTGGGTCTCGCGCTGCTTGCGGGAGGTGATGTCCCGGGCGACCCCGATCAGCTCGGACCGCGACCCAACCGGGTAACGCCGGCCCTGAAGCAGGATCCAGCGCGTCGCGCCGTCCTCGCTTCGCCGGATGCGGAACTCGATGAGGCACTGGTCGGGACCACTGGGGCTCGAGGCGAGGCGCAACGCGTCCAGGGTCTTGTCGGCATCGTCCGGGTCGAGCGACGTCAGAAAGGCCTGCGTCGATACCGATGGAGAACCGCGCAGGCCCCAAAGCAGCGACGTACCACGGTCGCCAAAGAAGTCTTCCGACAGGCTGTCCCAACTCCAGATTCCGGTGCACCCGACATCCAGGGCGAAGCGGAGACGGTCGACATGCAGGCGAGGGTCGCCGGATGCCGCCTCGCGCCCGTCGACGTCCGGCGCCTCGGGCGCGAGGCCGCTCATGCCACGCCCTCGGACCAGACGCACGAAGCCGAAGGGGCGGTGACAAACGCGAGGCCGACCCGATCGTCTCGATCAATCATTCGCGGAACTCGCACTGTCACCCAACACTGGGTGGATGGCGCGCCGCATCTTCCTGATCTGCCGACCCGATCACCGAAGCCGAAATCGGATCGTCGGAAGGCGCGCGACGCTTCGGTTCGAGTGAACGTCACACCGCGCGCTAGGTTCCGCTCCGCGACAAAGGCGTTTCGGTGGA
>JAYVMK010000053.1:0-5909 GCA_043758995.1 Lichenibacterium sp.
CCCGTCAGGGCGGCGCGGAGCTCGACGTAATTGTAGATCTCGCCATTGACCACCAGGGCGCGGCCGGCGCCGTCGAAGAGTGGCTGGTCCCCGGTCGCGAGATCGATGATGGCGAGACGATCGTGGCGGAAGCCGACGCTGCCGAGGACGTAGTTACGATGTCCGTCGGGCCCGCGATGCGCCAGAGATTCGCCCAGGATGTCGAGCCGGCCGGCCGGCACGGCAGCGCCGTCCCGCATCGCTACGCCCGCTATGCCGCACATGGGATCTCCACCGTCTGAACGGCCCAGGGGTTAGCCGAGCCGGTCGAGCGGCGCAAACGGCGGCGCTCGAGCTCCTCAGCGTCGCTCGCGCACCTTGAGGTGGATGGGCTTTGACGGGCGGAGCGTCACCCGCATGGCGGGGCGGGGTGCCGGGCCGGCGGCGGGCTCGAGCCGGAAACGACCGAGCAGCACCGCCAGGATGGCGACCGCCTCCGCCAGGGCGAAGCCCGCTCCGATACAGATGCGAGGTCCCGCCCCGAAAGGGAGGTAGGCGTAGCGGTGCCGCGCCTTGGTGCGCTCCGGCGCGAAACGGCCGGGGTCGAACCGCTCGGGGTCCTCCCACAGCGCCTGATGACGATGGACCGCATAGATCGGCACGATCAGGACCGTATCGGCCTCGACTCGCACCTCGCCGAGCGAGAACGCGCGCAGGGCCCGGCGAGCGATGAGGGGCGCCGGAGGATAGAGCCGCATCGCCTCCTCGAAGACCTGGCGGGTGTAGGCGAGTTGCTCGATGTGCTCCGGGAGCACCGGTCCGCCGCCGGTGACGCGCCGCACTTCCGCGACGAGCCGCTCCCCGATCTCGGGATGGCGCGACAGGAGATGCAGCGTCCAGGCGAGGCCGTTGGCCGTGGTCTCGTGGCCCGCCGCGATGAAGGTCGCGATATTGTCGGCGAGTTCCTCGTCATCCATGACGCGGCCGGTCTCGGGATCGGCGCTGCCCTGAAGCAGCGATACGAGATCGGTCTCCGCCGCCGGGGCAGCCCGCCGCAAGGCGACGGCCTCGCGGATCGCGGCGCGGAAATAGCGGTTGCCGGCGCGCGCGCGCCGCTGGCCGGGATGCGGCGTCCAGGTCGGCAGGCCCAAGAGGCCGTAGGCGAAGACCCAGGCGGTGGGCGCGAGGTAATCGGCGACGCTGCGCTCGATCCTGCCGACGTCGAGCCCGGCGCCGCCCGACAGCATGGTGGCGACGATGATGGCGAAGGTCGTCATCGTGGTCTCGTGGCCGATGTCGAGGCTCGCCCTGTCGCCGAGCGCCGCCCAGCGGTTCGCCGTCGCCTCGGCGGCCTCGATCATGGCCGGCAGGAAGGCGCCGAGCCGGGCGGGCGCGAAGGCCGGCGCGGCGCCCCGACGCTGCCAGCGCCAATGCGCGCCCTCTGCGGTCAGCAGGCCCTCGCCCAAGGCCGGCCCGAGGACTCTACGAATGTCCTGGCTCTTCTCCAGATCGTCGGCATGGCGAACCAGGGCTTCCTGGATCAGGGGCGGATCGAGCAGGTAGACGCGCCGCCGACCGGCGAGCCGCGCCTCCACGATCGGCGCCGCATAGACCTCCGGCGGCAGGGCCGCGAGCGGATCGCGCAACAGAGCGGCCAGAACGCTCGCTGTCGACCGGCGGCTGACCACGACGGCGTCGCGCCCTTGCTTCAGAACGGTCATCGATGGTGTCTCTCTGGCCTACCCGGCCACTCCGCTAACCCTGTCGGAACCCGCCGTCGAACGCTGTCGACGCACGCTTGCCAAGGGGGCGCGCCGCTCGTAGCGTGAATTTCAACCGCGTTGCAGCATCGGCTCGCTGATGCGCTCGGTCGTTCGGAGGCGCACTTGGATCGTCGCACATTCCTGATCGGGGCGGGAAGCCTCGCCGCGGCAGCGCTGCTCTGGCGTCCCGGTATGGCGCTGGCCGATGTCCCCAAGGCCTATGACGCCAGCCTGACGCCGCCGACGACGGGTCGCGACGACTACATCAAGTGGATGGTGTCGAATCGAGGCGAAGATCCGAAGTTCCTCGGCGAACATTGGGATCGCTACCAGGCGCTGCTGCACAATCACGATATCTGGGACGACAAGGACGGTCGCGCCTTCCTGCTCACGCCGCGCGAGTTCTTCGTCCGCACGCCGAACCTGGCGCGAGCCTACGACCACGCCTTCCTCGACATCGGCTTCGGCGTGACCATCTCCGGTCCCCATGCGGTGGCCCGCATGACGAGTTCGCTCGACATCAAGCCGGGCGAGAAGGTGCTCGAGATCGGTACCGGCTCGGGCTACCAGTCGGCCTATCTCAGCCACCTCACCGACAAGGTCTGGTCGATCGAGAACATCAAGCCGCTGGCCGAGCGCACGCGCGCCACCTACGACGAGCTGGCCGCCAAGGGCTACGCCGAGTTCAAGGCCATCGCGTCCAAGAATGCCGACGGCTATTACGGCTGGGCGGAAAACGGTCCTTTCGACAAGATCGTCGTGACCTGCGGCATCGACCATATTCCACCGCCGCTGCTCCAGCAGTTGAAGCCCGGCGGCATCATGGTCATCCCGGTGGGGCCGCCCGGTGCGCAGCGCGTGCTGAAGGTCGAGAAGACCGTGGCGGCCGATGGCAGCATCACGGTGGCTCGATCGGACATCTTCAACAAGATCGTGCCCTTCGTCCCCTTCACCAAGCTCGAAGGCGACGCCATCCAGGGCAACCACAACAAGTGACCCGGTCTGGGCGGGCGGGAGGCCCGGCATGAGGGACAGGATCTCGGACCCGCCCCTCGCCCCCAGCCTGCCGCTCTATCTCGGCGTCGGGCTCGTGGCCGGCGCCGTCATCGCGCTGCAGATCTGCATCATGCGGATCTTCTCCGTCGGGTCGTGGGCGCATTTCGGCTCGCTCGTCGTCAGCCTGGCCATGCTGGCCTTCGGGCTCGTCTCCGCCGTCATGTGCATCGGCAAAGGCTTCTTCGCCCGCCGCTGGCGCCTCGTCGCCGGCCTGTCGGTCGTGCTCTTCGCGCCGCTGCTGGTCGCCGCCAACCTGATGGCTCAGCAGGTTCCGTTCAACGCCATCTTCCTGCTCTCCGACCCGATGCAGAAGTGGCGCCTCGCCGCCAATTTCGCTCTCTACCTCGTGCCTTTCCTGGCCGGTGCCCTGTTCCTCGGCACGGTCTTCCTCAAGGCCGATCGTTTCTTCGCCCGCGTCTATTTCGCCGACCTGGTGGGGGCGGGTCTCGGCGGGCTGGTGTTCCTCGGAACGCTGTTCCTGCTGCCGCCCGAGAACCTCGTGGTCACGCCCATCGTCCTGGCGCTCGCCGGCGGGCTCTGCTGGTTCTCGGCGACCGCCTCGGGCCGGCGGGTGCTGCGCTTCGATGCTCTGCTGCTCGGCGTCGGCGGCCTCGCGGTCGCGGCCCATGTCGTGCTGCCGCCCGCTCTCGGGCTCACCACGCTCGCGGTGTCGGACTACAAGGGCGTGTCCTACGCCCGAAAATTCCCGGACAGCCATCTCGTCTACCGCAATTACTCGCCCTTCGGCGACATCGCGGTCTATGGCTCGTCCTACCTGCATTTCGCGCCGGGGCTCAGCGACAATGCCGCCTTCAACATGCCCCAGGTGCCCGAGAACGCCTATCTCGGACTCTACATCGACGGCGAGGGTCCGAGCGGCATCATTCGCGACCTGAAGCCCGAGGAGACGGCCTATTTCCGCTTCCTGCCGATGGTCTACCCCTACCTGCTGGCGCAGAACTCCGACACGTTCGTGATCCAGTTCGGGGGTGGCATCTCGACCGATGTGGCGTTGCGCGACGGCTCGAAGAGCGTCACGGTGGCGGAGTCCAATCCCGAGATCCTCAAGGCTTTCCGGACCGACAAGACGCTGCGCGACTTCACCGGCGACGTGCTGAACGATCCGCGCGTCCATGTCGTGGACTACGACGGACGCCTCTATCTCGCGGCTCATCCCGCCTCTTACGACGTGGTCGACCTCAGTCTCGCCGACTCGGCCGGCCTGTCGGCGCCGGGCGGCTTCGCCATCGTCGAGAAATACGCCTACACGCGGCAGGCGATGGAAACCTACATGAGGGCGCTGAAGCCCGGCGGGATCCTGTCGGTGACCTTGTGGAACAAGGAAGAGCCGCCGAAGTCGGTGCTGAAGCTCTATGCGACGCTGGTCGAAGCCGCCCGGGCGGTCGAACCGGATGACGCGACCCGCGCGACACCGGCCGCCGTCGAGAACAGCTTCTTCGCGGTCTCGTCCTATCTCTCGACCGCGACGGTGCTCTACAAGAAAGGTGGCTTCACCCCCGCCGACATCGCCAAGCTGCGCGACCATACGCATGCGATGTCCTTCGACGACGTCTACTGGCCGGGCATTCCCTTCGACGCTTCGGCGACCGATAAGCTCCTCGCCGACTACCGAGGCTCCATCTTCTCGGACGCGCCTTCGCCGGCGGCCGGAAAGGCTGCGGTCGCGGGCGCTGCGGCGACGGAGGATGTCGAGGACGACGGCGGTGCGGGCCCCGCCCCGAAGGTGTTGCCCTCGACCCAGATGGGCCGGCTCGCCTGGCATGCGCTGGTCTATGGCGGCTGGCCCGAGATCGCAGACCGTTACGTCTTCGACAGCCGTGCCCTCACCAACGACCGGCCCTATTTCGCCGCCTATGTGAAGCCGCGCGACCTGCCCAACCTGCTCGACCGGCTGGAGATCGTGCAGGACGAGTGGGGCTATCTGCTGCTCTGGGCGACGCTCGGCATCGCCGCCATCGCGGCGGTGTCGCTGGTGATCATCCCGGTGGTGTTCGGCTGGCGCAGCGTGTTCAGCGCGGCCCCCGGTAAGGGGCGGACGATCCTCTATTTCGCCTGCCTGGGCCTCGGCTATATCGTGGTCGAGGTCGGTCTCATCGCCGACTATACGCTGGCGTTGAACAACGCCACGGTTTCGGCGTCGATCCTGATCACCTCCATGCTGGTCTTCTCGGGGCTCGGCAGTCTCACGGCCGAGCGTACGCTCGACCGCGCCCGCACCGTCCTGCCGGCGATCCTCCTCGCCATCGGGGTGATTCTCATCGGCTACGGCTTCTTCCTCGATCGCGCCTTAGTGCTGATCGGCACGCTGCCCTACGCGTGGCGCCTCCTGATCTGCTTCCTCACCGTGGCGCCGCCGGCCTTCCTGATGGGGTTCCCGATGCCGACCGCCATGACGTGGCTGGCGCGGCTCGGCAAGGAACACATGTTCCTCTGGGCCTGGGGCATCAACGGCTGCTTCTCGGTGGTGGGCGCGGCCGCCGTGCCGCTGATCGCCACGGCCTTCGGCCTGTCGACGGTGCTGACCGTCGGCGGCATCGCCTATCTGGTGGCGATCCCGGCCTTCTTCGCCGTGGTGCTGCCGATCCTCGGACGCGGACGGCCCTCGGCCCCCGGTCTCTCGCCCGGATTGTCGTTAAAGGTTTAATCACCAAGGCGCAGCATGGTTAAGCTCCGTTCACGCAAGCGAAACGGTCTCAGCCTGTTGCGCAAGCTTTCCCGCCGCTCGATCCTGCTACTGGCCGCCGGTCTCCCGGTCCTGGCCGGAGCCTGCACGCCGAGCCCGCCGACGCTCGCAGCCGGCGCACTGCACCGCACCTCCGGTCTCGCGCGGTCGCTTGGCGCCACGGCCCTCGTCGCCTTCGACACCACGCCTTTTCCGTTCCACGGCACCGCGCCGGGACGCACCAAGCCCTTCCTCGACGTGGCCGACAACGGACGCCTGGGTCATTCCTCGCTGCGCAACGGCGTTCTGTGGGAAGACCAGACCTACAGCGACAAGCGCGTCCTGCTCTCGATCCCCAAGGGCTTCGATCCGCGCCGGCCCTCGGCCATCGTGGTATTTCTGCATGGCAACGAGGCGCAGCTCGAGCG
>JAYVMK010000054.1:0-3441 GCA_043758995.1 Lichenibacterium sp.
GATCCTTTTGGTCACCGTCGCCGCCAGCGGGTTGCCGGGTCTATACTGGAACGTCTCGCTGGGGTTCTGGTTCGTGGCTGCCGCAAACGGAATATAGAATGCCATATACAGCACGGCATCGATGAGAGACTCCAGAACGAGCTGCTTCTCCGGATCGTCGGTCGCCTTCGCTGCGGCCTGACCGATCAGGCCCGTCAGGTTAATCGCCATCAGGAAATAGGCGGTGTTATTGGCCGCGGGCCCGAAGAACTGGTTGCCCAGGCTTGTCGCTGTCGGAAGGTTGAACTCTATGTTGACCTTGCTTTCCGCCTGGGTTTCGACGAAGGACCGCGTTTGAGGACCGCGGAGCCTACTTTTGATCTCCTCCTCGCTGAGGTCCTTGCTCGCACCCGGGGCAATCTTGTCAGACCGCGCGTTCATCATTTCCGATAGGACCAGATTGATCGCCTCCGGAGCGGCGTAGACGGCGGACAGCTTCGCAAACGCCGTCATAGCCTCCGTCCACGTCGCGCTCTCCGCCGCGGCGCTGGCTCCCGAGAAGATGTGGGGAGAGCTCAGGGCCAGGCCGGCGAGAAGCTGCATCAAGCCGTAGGCCGCACCAGGACCGACAAGCGGAGTGAACCTGTCCGGATTCGCCGGGTCGCGATTGGTCGAGTAGCTCACCATGTTCAGAAGGATGTCGCGAACCGGGGTGAAGACCGCGAGCCTCGCGGCGCCGCGCGTGGCCATGTTTTCGGTCCTCGACAGATACGCACCGACGAAAGACAGGACTGTACCGGCGGCCATGACCGACCGTCCTCCGTCCACGGCGGCATTGGGAGATTGCGTGCTGCTCGATGACAGCCGGGACCACACCAGGCCTCCGAGCGTCAGGGTCAGCGAGGCGCCGTTCAAAACCCTGGTGACGGCGTTCTGCACTGCCGTCGAATCATGGCCGACGAACTTCTCGAATCCTTTCGCCATGGTGTGGGCCGAGAGGAGAGCCGTGGAGATGACGCCGAAATGACGTGCCCCGAGAAGAAGAGCATTCTGGCCGATCTGCTTCAGGGCATCTCTCTGAGCCGCCACCATCGGCGGCTCGCCAGGTCCACTCGCCGTCGCGGCCTGAGTAGCCGCCTTCAATGCTTGCTGAGCGGCCGCGACCGCAAACTGCGCGGTGTCGAAATTCGCCCGCGTTGCCTGGATATCCGCGTGGCCGGGAAACTGAGCGGCGGCATCTTCCACCGCCTTTGCCGTCGTATCCACGACTTCAACGATATCGTCCACCGACCAATCTTCGGTCAGCTCCTCGACCGTCTCTTTCGCGGATTTGAAGGAGGCGGTCGAGGAACTGCGGCTCGTGCCGTTGGAAGGCCCGCCACTGGCAGGCCCTGAAGCGAAAGACACGCGACCCCGAGGCTTGTGACCCAGGCCTTCGGCGCTCGCACTCTCCGCTCCGGGAGCGAACGGCTTGATCGACGACCTGGGGGAGTGCCTCGACATGGCCTCCATCTCCAATGAGTTTGCCGAGTGCAGGGATGGCGACGCGTGTTCTTCGACATCTTCCGGCGGTCCCTCGCCGGAAGCGCTGTCAGCACCTTCGCCTCCGTCGGTACTTCTTTGCGACCGAGCCGTGTTGAAGCTTGTGATGCTCTCGGTGTCGGAATCGGGATGAATGGTCGGCGACAAGTTGACCCCACCCTCGAGCGGTTGAGCGCTGTTCTTCACCATGGCGTGCCCTGTATTGTTGCGCACGTACCACCATTCATCAGCTGAATGGCTGTGTAAGCCACATAGCGGCCGGCACTAACGTGAAGCATCGAAGTACGACCGAGGCTCTTCGTTTCGTCTCGTAACTTCTATCACAGCAGGCTGCATGTCGAAGAAGCACGTGTCAAGGCTGGTAATCCCGGCAGGATGCATGGTCCCTGCCGTCGCCGGGACGGTCGATGCAAGAATGTGGCGCATCGTATCGAATGAGCGTCGCATGCGAGCATGCGTGGATTCGAACGGTGCAACCGATCGGTGCGGGCTGGCTCCCGGCAGGTCCACGGCCAGCCTCGCCGACGGCAGGGCGGCCGGCGCGGCGTCTATGCCTCCATGATCACGGGGCGGGGCCCGAGGCCCGCTTCCCGAGATGTTCGAGCGCTGTTGAAGTCCATGCTCCGGCCAGAGCCCGAAGGCTCTACTTTCGATCACGCCGATCCGTGACGACCAGCCGTCGAAGCCGCGCTGCGGGCGGGGAGGTCGAGGCCTTGGAATGCCACTTCCACGCTGCGAGGTGAGGGGATCCCTGGCATCCATCATCGTTGATGAAGGTCAGTGGTCGATCGAAGACCGCGGCGGCGCGGTAGGCTTGCTCGGCCTCGCCCGAGAACAGTCCCACGGCCGTGGCGGGGTCGGCCCGGCCGAACGCCGCGAGTTCGGCGTCTCCCGCGAAAGGGAGAATCGTCACGACGGGCGCGAAAGTCTGAGCCCGTACGAGGGCAGAGGTCGGGGTACATCCATCGACGACGGTCGGCGCCAGCCAGACAGGTTCGTCGGAAGCGCCGGGCTGCAAGGTTCGGCGGCCGACGACAAGCTGGGCACCGGCGCGGAGATCTCCCTTCAGCAAGTCGACGATCCACTCGCCCTGTTGTCGTGACAGCAACCGGCCGATCTGCGTCTCTTCCGCAAGCGGGTCGCCCACCCTGAGAGTCGCCGCCGCGGCCGCGATGCGATCGGCGAAGCTCCGGCGCATAGTACTGTGGACGTAGATGCGGTTCTGGCTGAAATAGGTCGATCCCGTCCAAGCGCGGCAACCGAGAAGCACCGCCCGGGCGGCCTGCTCTAGATCCGCGCCGGGCAGGATCACGGTGGCGGCCTTCGGTCCGGCGCGTCCAAGACGTCTCGTCTCGTCCCGATCGACCCCGCGCTCGACGGCACTGTCTGGTTCCCGACAGTCGGAGAGTTCGGTGAGGAGAGCCATCGTGCCTGGACCACCCTCGATCAAGGTCAGGGTTCCTTCGGGCAGTCCGGCGCGCAGGAACACAGCAGCGATCTGCCCGATCGTCTCGCTGGCATGACGGTCGGAGCGGACCAGCACAGCGTCGCCCAGTGCCAGCGCCCGCGCCCGTTCGCAAACGTCGAGCAAGGGCCGGCTCCAGTGAACGCTTGAGGCCCTCAGCCTGCCGGGGCCCCAGCGGTCCTCGCCGAACCGGCCTCTGTCCAATTCGATCCGCATGGTCCGCATATCGAGGGCAAGATCGGCTGCCTCGTCGAGATGGGCGATGGCGTCGATGAGGTCGGGGCCCGCAGTTGCGCGGAGCGGTCGTCCGGTTTCCGTGCTCTCCAGCCGTGCCAGTGCCGGCCCCTCGGCGCGGAGCATATCGGCGCAACGGCGCAGCACGCGCGCCCGATCCGCCGGGACGAAGGCGCCCCAATGTTCGAGTCCGCGTCGCGCCAAAGAGGCGGCTCGCGCGA
>JAYVMK010000055.1:0-9934 GCA_043758995.1 Lichenibacterium sp.
TCGACCGCATGGACGCGGTCCGATCCGTCGACCCGGTCGGCTTTGCCATGGTGGCCGAGGCGGGTTGCGTGCTGGAAACGGCGAGGCGTGCCGCCGAAGGGCAGGACATGCTGCTGCCGATCACCTTCGGGGCCGAGGGCTCCTGCCGCATCGGCGGGGTGGTGGCCACCAACGCCGGCGGTTTCAACGTGCTGCGTTACGGCATGACGCGCGACCTCGTGCTCGGGCTCGAGGTCGTCCTGCCGGACGGCCGGATCTGGAACGGGCTGCGCACCCTGCGCAAGGACAATCGGGGCTACGACCTGAAGCAGCTCTTCGTCGGCTCGGAGGGAACCCTCGGCATCGTCACCGCGGCGGCGTTCAAGCTCTTCCCCAAACCGGCCAGAGTCGAGACGGCGCTGATCGGGCTGCGCTCGGCCGAGGACGCGATGGCGCTCTACGCGCTGGCGCGCCGACGCTGCAGCGATCTGCTGTCCGCCTTCGAACTGATGACGCGCGACGGCTACGCGCTCGGATTGAGCCACAGGCCGGATCTGACCGATCCGCTCGGCGAGCCTTGCCCCTTCTACGTGCTGATGGAGGTCGCGGCCGGGCGGGAGATCGACCTGCCGGCTCTCCTCGAAGGATTGTTCGAGGCGGCAGCCGACCTCATCGTCGACGGCACCATCGCGCAGAGCCGGGCCCAGGCGGACCGTCTCTGGTTGTTGCGCGAGGCCATGGTGGCGGCGCAGAGCCGATCGGGACCCTACTATCGCACCGATGTCTCCGTCCCCCTGGCGGAGATGCCCGCCTTTCTTGCGGCGGCCCTGGCCCGCCTGGCCGCCGAACTGCCGGACGCCCGTCCGATCGCCTACGGCCACGTCGGAGACGGCAACATCCACCTCAACGTCGTGCCGCCGGCGGCCTGGCCGATCGAGCGCCGCCGCGACCTGTTCCGCGCCGCCGAAGAGGTGATCTTCACGACGCTCGATCGCTTCGGCGGCAGCATCAGCGCCGAGCACGGGATCGGCCGCTCGAAGAAACGCGCCTTCCTCGAACGCGTCGACCCGGTGACGCTGGACCTGCTCCGGGCGGTCAAGACAGCGATCGATCCGGAAGGCATGATGAGTCGGGGACGCATCTTCGATGTTTGAACCGCGGCTTGGCGGCTTTTCCGGCTGAAGGCGTTTGAGAGCGTGACGACGCTGCTCAAGACAACGAGCCAGAGCTGGCGTCGCGAGCCCAGCCGAGCGGCACGGCTCTACGAGGACGCGAACTCTGCTTCAGTGGCATAGGCCTTCTGGGTGCCGCGGCGCGTGATGGAATCGGCGGCGTAGCGGACAGCCTTGTGCAGCGCCGCCACCACGTCCCGCTCCGCCACGTAGTAGCGGGCGAAGCTGCCGATGAAGGCGTCGCCGGCTCCCGTCGTGTCGACCGGCGTGACGGCGACGGGCGGGATGGGGGTGCTGCCGCCGGCCTCGACCAGCAGGGCGCCGCGGCCGCCGAGCGTCACGATAACGGTGCCGATGCCGCGCGCCATCAGGCTGCGGGCCGCGGCCTCGACCTCCTCCAGGCTGTCGACCGGCAGGCCGGACAGGATGCGCAGTTCGGTCTCGTTGGGGACCAGGAACGTCGCCGAGGCGATCCGCGCGACGTCGAGCGTCGCGAGCGCCGGGGCGGGGTTGAGCAGCGTCGGAATGCCGTGGCGCCGGCCGAAGTCGAGCGCCGCATAGACGGTCTCGACCGGCACTTCGAGCTGCAGCAGGATCAGGTCGCAGGTCTTGAGGTCGTCTTCGGCAGCCTCGACGTCCTCGGCCGACAGGTCGGCATTGGCGCCCTTGACGATCAGGATCGAGTTCTCGCCCGACGGCTCCACCATGATGGGAGCGACCCCGCTGGAGCGACCCGCCACCTTGGCAACATGGCGCGTGTCGATGCCGAACCGTTGGAGATTGGCGATCGTGCCGTCGCCGAACATGTCGTCGCCGACCTTGGTCACCATCAGCACGTCGGCGCCGAGCTTCGCGGCCGCCACCGCTTGGTTTGCGCCCTTGCCGCCGTGGCCCATTTCGAAGGAGGGCGCCTCGATGGTCTCGCCCCGATCGGGCATCCGCGTCACGTAGGTGACGAGGTCGACCATGTTGCTGCCGATGACGGCGATCCGGCCTAGCATGGTGTCACTCTCCTCTGGAGGTCGCGATATGGCGAGCGAGGTCGGTCGCGGCGGCCCGGTCGGCGTAGCCGATCCGGGTGGTAAAGCGGGCCTGCTCGCCCGCCGCGAGGCTCCGAACATGGCCCTTGCGGCTTTCGGCGATGTAGCCCTCGGGCTCGCAGGTGCCCGGCATGGCGAGCGCCGCCACCTCGTGGTCGCCGTCGGCCATCAGCCACCGGATCGTGTGGGGCAGAGCGACGGGGTCGTAGGCCATCGTGAAGCCGTCCCCCTTTCGCCGCTGCAGCAGGAGCCTGACGAGCCCGTCCGCGTCGGGCTTGAGGCCCTCGATGTAGAACACCTGCTCGGGCGAGAAGCGGGACGGGTCGTCGAGCACCTCGGCTCCCGACGGATCGGCGGCGAGCTCGCGCACCAGGGCGCGGTAGCGCTCCGTCGGCGCGACGTGGCCCGGGATCGCCGTGCGGGTGACGACATGCTCCGGGTCGAAGGGCACGGGCTGAACCACGCGGGCCCCCTCGGGAAAGCCGAAGTTCGCGTGGCAGATGTACATGAGGTCCATGGGCGCCCTGGCACGGTTCTCGACCGCGATCTCCATGGCGAAGTCGGTCGCCGCGGCCCGCAGCGTGACGCGCGGCCGAACGTGGTAGTGGGCGCCAAAACCCTGGGCATAGTCCCGCGATCCCGTCACGGCGAGCCAGGGACCGTTCTCGTCCTCGCCGACCTCGAAGCCGGCCTCGTCCATGGGCATGCAGGGCATTTCGCCGTGAAGCGGGTGGGTGTCCTCCGGCGACGGCGTACCGTTGCGCAGGAGCCCGGCGTGGTAGGCGAGGCAGCCATAGGTATCGAGGATGGTGACGCCGGGCCGCGGCACGTCGAAGTGGCTCCGCATCGCCAGTTCGACGCCGTCGAACATGGCGCGCCACACCATCTGACCCATGAAGGGCAGCACCACGACCGACCCGCGCGGATTGGCGAGGCGGATCGCCTCGACGCCCGTCGGGTAGCGGAACAAGCCGGCCGACAGGTCGCCGGTGCGTAGGATGATGCGCTCCGTCTCGGCGAAATCATCGCGCCGCAGCGCGACGGTGGCATGAACGGACATCGTGGTCACCTCACAGGCGTTTGCGGTTGCGGGCCACGTTGATGGCGATGACCAGCAACAGGAACGCGCCCCAGATGAAGTCGATGAGAAAGTTGCTGAAGCGGAGCATCTGGAACCCCGAGGACAGGAGCATCAGCGCCAGAACCGCGATCGAGACGCCGAGCACGCTGCCGCGCCCGCCCGCCGGATTGGTGCCGCCGAGGACCGCGACCAGCACGGCCTGCAGCAGGTAGGACGTGCCGTAGTCGGATTTGGCGGCATTGGTGCGCCCCGAAAGGATAAGCCCCGCGATGCTGGCGAGAAAACCCGTCAGCACGTAGCTCTGGAAGATGATGCGCTTCGTTTTGAGACCCGCGAAGACGGCCGCCTTGGCGTTAGTGCCGATGAGCAGGAGCCGCGTGCCGAAGGCGGTGCGGGCCAGCGTGAAGCCGATAGCTGAGGCCAGGGCCACGAAGAGCAGGAACGGAAAGGCGATGCCCATCACCTTGCCGTTGCCGACAAAATTCCAGGCGCCGGGAAAGCCCACGATGGCGGGGCCGCCGGTCAGGACCAGGGCGAGGCCGGTGAAGATCTGGCTGGTGCCGAGCGTCGCCAGGATGGGGGTGATGCGCAGCCGGGCGATGAGAAAGCCGTTCAGCGCGCCCGCGGCGAGCCCGATGGCCAGCGCCAGGGCCACTCCGAGCGACACCGAGCCGAGCCCGAGCGAGGAAGACGCGCCGGGTGCCAGATGGTGGAACAGCGTGCCGGCCAGCACGGCGGCGAGATTGGCGATGCCGACCACCGACAGGTCGATCCCGCCCGTCAGCATCGCCACCATGATGGCGATCGAGAGCAGGCCGAGTTCGGGCAGGGTGAAGCTGATCGACTCGAAGTTGTAGTATCGCAGGAACTTGTCGGGGCTCAGTGCCGACATCACGACGAACACCAGCGCCGTGATGAGCACGAGCTGCAGGATGTTGTCGTCGAACGCGACGAAGCGACGAAGGTTGAGCCCCGGCTTGGTGGTCGGCGTCTGCACGGTCATGGTCAGGCCAGTCGCTTGCGGTCGCGCCAGGCCGTCAGCGCGGTCGAGGCCACGATGATGACGCCGACCACGACCTGCTGCCAGGTGCTCTCGACATGCATCAGGATGAGGCTGTTCTTGATCATCACCAGGAGAAACACGCCGAGCAGCGTGCCGACGACGCTGCCGCGACCACCGAAGATGCTGGCGCCGCCGAGCACCACGGCGGCGATGACGTCGAGCTCGAACCCCACGAAGTCGCGCGGGTTGGCGAGCCAGATCATCGACGAATGGAGCAGCCCGGCGAAACCCGCCAGCGCGCCCGCCGTGCAATAGGCGAAGAACAGCGTGGCCCGCGTGTCGAAGCCCACGCGCGAGGCGGCCTCCGGCGCTCCCCCATAGGCGTAGAGGCTCCGGCCGATCATCGTGTAGCGCAGCACGAGGTGGATCAGGGCCGCGATAGTACCGTAGACCAAGATCATCGCCGACAGGCCGAAACGGCTTCCGTCGGCGTGGACGACGTCGACGACATCCTGACTCCCGAAGGCGATGAGCTGCTGGGGAAACTTGTTGATGTTGACGACGCTGGTGCCGACGAGGCCGAGCAGAAGCCCGCGCACCACGCTGGCGGTGCCCAGCGTGACGATGAGCGGGATCATCCGGAAGCTGCGGATGAAGACGGCGTTGAAGGCGCCGAGCACGAGGCCGATCAGCGTCGCCGCCGCGAAGGGCAGCACGATGCCGGAATAGCCCGTGTCGACCATCCAACGCACCACGAGATACATGGCGGCGACTGCGAAGGCGGGGAACGACACGTCGATGCCGCCCGAGATCATCACCAGGAGGACGCCGAGCGCCATGATGCCGGTGATGACGTTGCTCTTCAGCAGGCTGAACAGGTTGTCGAGCCCCCAGAACGCGGGGTTCACGGCGCCGATGAGCAGCATGGCGGCGAGCAGCACGACGGCGACGATCGTCTCGGGGCGGCGCAGGAGGGACAAAGGCTACCTCAGGGTCTTCAAGGCGGCGCTGATCGTGTCTTCCGACGCGGTGCCCCCTTCGAATCGGTCGACGAAGCGGCCTCGGTGCATGAGGACGATCGCGTTGCAGTGCTGGAGGAGCTCGGGCACGTCGTCCGAGATCATCAACACGGCAAGGCCCTGGCGTACGGCGAGGTCGCGGATGATGCGGTGGATCTCGGCCTTCGAGCCCACGTCCACGCCGACGGTCGGGCCATTGAGGATCAGGATCCGCGCCTGGGTCATGAGCCAGCGCGCGATGACCACGCGCTGCTGGTTGCCGCCAGACAAGTTGCCGACCGGCGTCGAACCACTGCGCGTCGAGATCTGCATGGCGGCGATCATGTCGTCGCTGGTGCGCGCCGCCTGGGCTCGGTCCACCGTCAGGCCTCGCGTCACCCGGTCGAGCGAACTCGCCAGCATGTTGCGGGCGACGGATTGCGTCAGGAAGAGCCCCTCGCTCAACCGGTCCTCCGGCACATAGGCGATGCCGTGGCGGATGGCGGACTGGACGCTGTCGAGCCGCACGGCCTCACCGTCGATGCGAACGCTCCCGCCATGGCCGGGGCGCATGCCGAAGAGCGCGAGCGCGAGTTCGGTGCGGCCGGAACCGATCAGTCCCGACAGGCCGACCACGTCGCCGGGACGGAGCGTGAGGTCGACGCCTTCGACGGCGCCCCGCACGGTCAGGTTCTCGACGGACAGGCGCGGGGAGACGCCTTCGTCCCGGGGCGGGCGGACATAAACCTCGTGGCTGAGGTCGTGGCCGGTCATGTGGCGGGTGATCGAGGCTTCGGTGAAGTCCGCGATGGGGCCTTCCACGACGACGCGGCCGTTGCGCATCACGGTCAGGCGCTCGCTGATCTCCAGCATCTCGCGCATCTTGTGGCTGACGAAGAGCACGGCGATCCCGTCGCGTTGGATCGTCCGGGTGATGTCGAGAAGTCTGTCGACCTCGTTGCGGGTGAGGGCCGTCGTGGGTTCGTCCATGACGATGAGCCGCGCTTCCGCCTGCAGGGCGCGCGCGATGGCGACGATCTGCTTCGCCGACGTCGGCAGGCTGTCGACGTCCGCATCGAGTGGCAGGTCGATGCCGAGCCGGTCGAGGGCCGCACGCGCGATGCGCCGGACCTCGCCCCAGCGCACGGCCCGACGCCGTTCCTTGAGCAGGCCGTTCATCGCCAGGTTCTCGGCGACGCTGAGGTTCCCGAACAATGACAGGTCCTGGTAGATGACCTGAATCCCACGGGCCACCGAATCCGCCGGCGTCAGGCGCCGGACCGGCTCGCCGTCGATCAGCACCTCGCCATCGTCGGGCTGGTAGACGCCCGACATGACCTTGATGATCGTGGACTTGCCGGTGCCGTTCTCGCCGGCGAGGCAATGGATCTCGCCGCGGCGCACCGACAGGGACACGTCGTCGAGGGCCTTGATGCCGGAGAATCGCTTCCCGACGTGGCGGAGTTCGATCAGGCTCTCGGCCATGTCGGAGAGTTCCGGTTCCGCTCTCGACGGCGTCAGAAGTTGTAGTCCTTCATGTTGGCGGCGGTCACGCCGACCCAGCCCGACCCGTAGAGCAGGTTGGGATGGCTCGCGTCCGGCACCTTCAGCGCCGTGTAACCGGGAAGGCCGAGGTCGAGGCCGGCCTTGATGTCGGCACCCTTCTTCTGCAGCACCATGACGGCGAGTTCGTTCATGGCATATCCCGCCGCGGCCGGGTCCCAGAACTGGATGTAATTGACGTTGCCGTTGGCGATATACTGCCCCGCCACCGAGACGAGGCCGGTTCCGGCGAAGAACACCTTGCCCTTGAGGTTCCGTTCGGCGATCAGGCGTCCGGCTCCGGCCGAGGTCGGCATGGGGGCGCCGAGGATCCCCGTCACCTTCGGGTAGGTGGTCAGGGCCTCCTTCAGCTTGTTGTAGTCCTGATTGGCGTCGTCGTAGGTTTCGAGCCGGCCGGTCACCAGCTTCATGTCGGGGAAGTGCTGCTTCTGGTACTCGACGGCGCCGTCGATCCATTCGTTCTGCGATTTCGAGGTCAGGCTGCCGACGGTGGCGACGTAATCACCTTTGCCGCCCATCTGCTGACCGAGGTTCTCCATCAGCTTGGCGCCATAGGCCTTGTTGTCAAAAGCCACGATGTCGAAGTCGACGTTCTGGATGTTCGACGCCTCGTGCGAGATCACCACGATGCCGCGATCCCTCGCCTTCTTGAGCACGGGCTCGACGGCTTCGACCGAGAAGGGCACCACGCAGATGGCGTCGACGCCCTGGGCGATCAGATTCTCGAGGATCTCGACCTGGGCGGCGGCGTCGGCCTGGCTCGGGCCGACCTCGTAGGCGTCCTGGCCCGTGTCGGACTTGAACTCCTTCACACCCTCGCGCATGCGATCGAACCAGGCGATGCCGTCGACCTTGACCACGGTGGCGATCGTATAGGTCTTGCCGGTGGCCGAGGTCCGGATCTCCTTGGTGACCTTGGACGTGTCGAGGGGACCTTCGGCCCGGGCCGCCCCGAGCGAGACCGTCAGAGCCAGAGCGGCGACGGCGGCAGACGACATCAGCTTCAGCATGTTTCAATCCTCCTGGGTGGCTTGCTTTTTTCTTTGTTATGATTGTATCAACGGTGTGAACATTGCACCACGGAGGATGGTCGTCAAGCGTGTCCGCACCGGTGAGAAACTCCAGCAAAGCCCGACCAGCCGGCGCCCCGAACCGCGGCCGGATCGACGCGCTGAGCGAGGCTCTCAGCGGGTCCGGCGTGCTGCATCTCAAGGAGGCGGCGCGGGTGCTCGGCGTGTCCGAGATGACGGTCCGGCGAGACGTGGCCGGGATGCCGGACCGGTTCAGCTATCTCGGCGGCTACATCCTCCCGCGCAATGCGGACGGCCCCTACGTGATGGCCGAGGAACAGGGCACCCATTCCGCCGACAAGGCGGCCGTCTGCGCCCTGGCCGCCGACAGCATCGACGATGGCGACACGGTCTTCGTCGATTGTGGGACCACCATGCCGCATCTGGCGCGCCAGCTCGCTCCGTCTCTCGCCGTCACGGTCGTGTGCTACGCGCTCAACATCGCAGTTCCGTTCTCGACCATGCCGAACGTGCGGCTGATCCTGCTCGGTGGCCTCTACAATCCGTCCTCGGCCTCCTTCTCGGTCGAGGACAGCCTGGCCACCCTCGACCGGCTCGGCATCAACAAGGCCTTCCTGTCGGCGGGCGGCGTCCATGCCGAGAAGGGCGTGAGCTGCTCGAACTTCCACGAGATCGCCGTGAAGCAGGCGGTGATGCGCCGCGCGCTCCATCGGACCCTGCTGGTCGACGGCAGCAAGCTCGGAAAGGTGCGGCCCGCGCCCTTCGCCGCCCTCGGCGCCTTCGATGCCCTCATCACCACCGCAGCACCGGAGGTCGCCGCGGGAGCGGCCGCGGCCATCCGGGCTGCCTTCCCCGGGCGGTTTCTGCTCGCCCGACCATCCTGACCAGCGAGGCGGATCATCATGGACCACCACTCTCCGTCCGAAGCGGCCTCCGCCGGCCTCGTACCGCTGGCGCAGCCGGCCCCGTCGCGCAATGCCGGCACGGACCTGCAGCCGGATTGGTTCGACAGCGTCGAGGTCAATCTCAGCGCCGCCGAGCGCCGCACGGCCTCCCTCGGGGCGCGCCGGTCCGTGAAGAAGGAGTTCCAGGCCGCCTGGCTCGTCAAGGCGCTGACCTGCATCGACCTCACGACACTCGCCGGCGACGACACGCCGGGGCGCGTCCACCGCCTCTGCGCTAAGGCGCGCCGGCCCTTGCGCGACGATCTCGTGGCGGCGCTGGGGCTCGAGGACCGGCCGCCGACGGTGGGCGCCGTCTGCGTCTATCCGACCATGGTCCGACCGGCCGTCGCGGCTTTGCGCGGCTCCGGCGTTCCGGTGGCGTCGGTGGCGACCGGGTTCCCCGCCGGCCTCACGCCGCTGCCGCTGCGCCTGGCGGAGATCCGCTACGCCGTTGACGAGGGGGCCGAGGAGATCGACATCGTCATCACCCGCGCTCAGGTTCTGCGGGCCGAGTGGACCGCGCTCTACGACGAGGTCAGCGCCATGCGGGAAGCCTGCGGCGAGGCGCATATGAAGGCTATCCTCGGCACGGGCGACCTCCGGACTTTGCGCAACGTCTACAAGGCCAGCATGGTGGCGATGCAGGCCGGGGCCGACTTCATCAAGACCTCGACCGGCAAGGAGGAGGTCAACGCCACCCTTCCGGTGAGCCTCACCATGCTGCGCGCTTTGCGTGACTACGGCGAGCGCACGGGATCGCGGATCGGGTTCAAGCCCGCCGGAGGCCTGAAGACCGCCAAGGACGCGCTGAACTGGCTGGTGCTGATGAAGGAGGAACTGGGTCGGCCCTGGCTCGAGCCCGACCTGTTCCGCATCGGCGCCTCCTCGCTGCTCGCCGACATCGAGCGCCAGATCGAGCATTGGGCGACGGGCCGCTACGCCTCCGCCTCTCACCACGCGATGGCGTGAGAAGGACACCCCCCATGCCGCAGGTCAGGGATATCCTCGACACCATGGACTACGGCCCCTCGCCCGAAGCCTCCGATGTCGTTCGCAGCTGGCTCGCCGGCCATGAGGACGGCTTCGGCCATTTTATCGACGGTGCCTTCACGACGCCGGGCGA
>JAYVMK010000056.1:0-3558 GCA_043758995.1 Lichenibacterium sp.
TGATTTCATTCAGTTTTCAGCTCTGCGGCCTCCACCTTTCGGTGAGTTTCGGGTCCGTGGCGGAGTCAACTCGTCCATCGACACGCACTTCGGTTTGCAGGCCTTGTGGCGGAGGGCGCCGGCTTCCTCGGCAGACCATTCAGCGCCGAGAGGGTGCCGGTTTATCGGCGGCGTACCCGAGAACCGTAAACCGAAGCAGCGTCGGAAGCGTCCTGCCGGATTCGGCAGGCGGCCTCTCCGTCGGCCGCCCGGTTACACTCCGTTAACCATGGCGAGGCAGGGATAGGCCTTGTCGTCGAGTTCGGAGCCGATCCATGCCGTATCCTTTGCCTGCCGATCGCACCGCGACCACCGACTCGCTGTTCGCCCAGATCTGCCGGGCGACCCCGCAGGAGGCGCGCGAACTGTCCCTGTTGCTGACCATGTCCGAGCGGGCCGCTCTGGCCCTCTCCTGCAACTCTCGCACTCACCTGCGGGCCCAGGGACGTGCCATCGCCAGCGCCTGTAGCCTGGCCAGTCTTGTCGATGAAGGCGGTCAGATGGGCCTCTCCCTGTTCCATCAGGTCGAGGCCGGGGCCGACACCTGGGGCGCGGGCTTCGCCTCCGGTAAGAGGCGCGTGTCCCTCGCCGGATGATGCACGCCGACGAGGTCGGCGGCTGACGTCGGTCGGCCCCTCCAAGGCAACCGCGCGGCGCGCTTGCGCTACCGAAGCTTCACCGGCTCCGGCGAGAAGCGGGCTTCCATCGGCGAGAGTTCCTGTCCCAGCGGTTGGGTGAGGCTCACATAGAGGTCGGGCCGGCGACCGCGGATCCATCGACGGCCCGTGGACAGGGGCAGAAGATCGAGATCGAGATCGGCGACGACCAGGTCATCCTCGATCGACGTGCTCTCGACCAGGATCCGGCCATACGGGTCGAGGATCATGGCATTGCCGGTGCGGACCTCGCCATCGTCTTCGCCGACGCCGTTGGCGAACAGCAGGAACAGGCCATTGTCGTGGGCCCTCGACGGGAGCCAGCGCATGAGCCAGCCTCGTCCCTTGTCACCCTGGAACTCCGCCCTGAGGCGCTCGGGATCCTCGGCCCGCCGATGCCACAGGTCGGGATCGATGGGGCGCATCCCGTGCGGGGAGCGCGAGTGGGTCGCGCCCGTCTGGTGCGGCTCCAGCAGGATGTCGGCACCGAGCAGGGCCGTCGCCCGCACGTTCTCGATGATGTTGTTGTCGTAGCAGATCAGGACGCCGAGCCTGACGCCCCACGGCGTATCGAAGACCGTGAAACCGTCTCCGCTGGAGACATGCGGACCTTCGAACGCGTGGATCTTGCGATGCCGGTGGATGCTTCCGTCGGGCAGGGCCACGGCATAGCAGTTGAACAGCCGGCCATCGTCGGCGAACTCGATCAATCCGACGCCGATGGCCATGTCGAGATCGCGGGCCAGGGCGGAGACGGCGTCGCAGGAGGGTCCGCCGGGCACGGGCTCGGCCAGGGCGACCCAACCCTCGCGGTCGAGGTTGCGGGCATGCCAGTAGCCGGTGAGGCACATTTCAGGGAAGGCCAGCACCTTCACCCCGGCGCGATGCGCCTCGCGAGCGTAGCGTTCGACCACCTGCATGTTGGCGGCCTTGTCGCCTGGCCGGTGATTGAACTGGACGGTTCCACACCTCAGCACCGCGAGCTCTCCTCCCCTGGTCATCGCGTCCTACGCTTGCGCATTCGGCGTGCAGTCACAAGCCGCCAAGCCGAGTGGCGCCTTGGTTTGTCCTTGCAACTGAGGCGCGCGGTGGCCCTTCGACTAGGGCACCACGGCGACGTCGATTGTCCAATGTGCCGTACCGCGGATCACGCGGCGAGCCATGGACTCGGCAGTTCTCTCGATGACGAAACGGTCTCGCCCGACGAAGCCGGGCCGCGAGATATATCGAATGCTCGACAAGCTGGGCGTCGACGCTGTGCCGTTGCTGGCTTGCTGGATGACTTGCATCTCCGTAGCACCAGTGCCGTTGCCGACCCTCAGCGTCAGATCGCAAGGGCGGCCGCTTTTCGCCGTCCACTGAAGCGTGAGGTCCGCCCCTGGAACGGTGCTGAAGGGTTGGAAGCTGCAGTTGGCAGCGAAGGCGGGAGCCGTCTGCAGGCCAAGTAGAAACGTGAGTAAACTGAACCAAGAGCGCATGATGGAGATCCCTCGACCTTCGGGTGATTCTATGCTCAGAGATCCCGTCGATCGTCTGTCTGTCGACTCCTTGGTTAAGACCGTTGCCGATCGGACCGCGCCTTGGACGACGGCTTCGAGCAACGCCTCATGCGTTCCGCTAAGCGCTCACAGACATCCTCAGAGCGAGAGGCGAGCGCCCCTGATCGTGTCCGAGAAGGAACTCATCGGGAGCGCCGTGATGCGAGTGGCCGGCTCGGACCGGCTTCGGGCGTAGACAATCGCCTCACGCCGAGCCGGTCGAGGTGCATTCAGCACCTGAGGACGACATCGGCGACCTGATGGTGCTCGACCAACCCCAGAGGTCGGCTGTGGACCACGTCGCTGCCCTTGTAGAGCTGCAAGGAGAGAGCGACGCGCCCCTCTGGCGAGAGCCGCGAGGTCAGAGCGTATTGGACGGCGCCATCGGCGTCTGCGTCCAGCCGTGAAGACATACGAACCCAATCACTGCGAAGCCTATGCTTCGAATGTTGCCCGTCCACCGCATCATGGCCGGTCAGGGCATCCCGGCTGTCAGCCGCGACTTCGCGCATGAATCGCATCGTGACAACTGCAGACGCGCAGACGTGGTTAGTTTCGGCGGGGCAGGGCCGCCGGCGCTTCGGTGCCCTTTGAAGCCCTGACCGGCCATGAGACGATGACGGCTGACGACCCTCGGGCTTACGGCTCCCGACGTGGCACCGACGCCGATCGGGACTCCGTGACGATCGCGGTGCCGAGGTAGCACAATCCGCCATCGGCGAGACGCACGAAGGCGCTGAGTGGGGTGCCTGCAGGAACGCGGGCAAAGCCTTCCCAGGCGCGGACCCGCGCGGGATGCGTCGTGACGGAGGCGAAGCCGACGATCGTCCCCGCACCATCGGCGATATAGATCCGGGTCGTCTGCGGGCGGTCGACGACGCCCGTGATGGCGACGCCCTGGAGATCCGCCTGCTCCGGGATGGCGGCTGCGCTCGTCGCGGCGCCATGGCACCTATCCGGTGGCGCGATGGGACCCGCGCTCGTCAGAGGTCGGCCGGCAGCGAAGCCCTCCGGCAGGCTGAAGACGGAGAGGCGTTGCCGCCTGAGGAAGTCGATCTGCGGCTCCAAGCCGAGGCTTCCGTCGTCCGGATCGGAGCTTCCCAGGGTCAGCCCGGTCAGCGTGAGGTCTGCAGCCCGGCGCTGAACCTGGCTCCAGTTCTCCACATCCGTTCGGCCGTCCCGTCCGGCCCAGGCGGCGCAGCAGAGAAGCCCCAACCCGCCAGCGCAGATCGCGGCCCGCCACGCCCGCGACCCGCTCTTTTCCGAGGCGACGCACCAGCCGTAGGCCAGGACGGAGGACCAGAACAGACCGGTGCCCGTCGCGT
>JAYVMK010000057.1:0-16959 GCA_043758995.1 Lichenibacterium sp.
CGCAGGCGCTGGGCCGGCGGTGCATCGGTCCCGGCGGGAACCAGCGGGGTCGCGGCACAGCCGCGTGGCACCGGCACGCCCCGGGTCGCGATCAACTCCTTGACGGTCACGGGCACGCCGTCGAGCCGCCCCAGCGGCGCACCGCGAGCCCAACGCGCGGTGGAGGCTGCGGCGTCGCGACGGGCGCCTTCGGGATCATAGGCGTAAAGGGCGGCGAGGCGCGGTTCCCACAGCGAGATCCGGCGTTCCACGGCCTCCCAGGTCTCGGTCGGAGACAGCGATCGGTCGGCGAAACCCGCCAGGAGGTCGGTGGCGCTCATGTCGGCGAGGTCGGTCACGGGCGGATCCTGGGTCGAGGAGGAAGGGCAGCGGTCTGCAAGCTGCAGGCCAGCCACTCGGGCGAGACCGGATCAGGAGCCTTCCCGCCGGTCGAACAGGTCACGCAAACCGTCGCCGACGAGGTTGAATCCCAGAACCGCCACCGCGATGGCGCAGCCCGGCACCACGACGAGCCAAGGCGCCGAAGCCACATAGGTCTGCGCGTCGGCCAGCATGCGGCCGAAGCTCGGCGCCGGTGGCGGTGCGCCGAGGCCGAGATAGCTCAGCCCCGCCTCGGTCAGGATGGCGAGGCCGAGCTGGATCGACACCTGCACGACGAGAAGACCCGCGATATTGGGCAGGACATTGCCCCAGGCGATTCCGAGCCCCGTCTTGCCGGCGGAGCGGGCCGCCATGACGAAATCGCTGGCCCAGACCGGAAGCGCGCCGCCCCGCGCCACGCGGGCGAAGACCGGCACGAGAAAGACCGCGATCGCCACGATGGCCGTGACGCGGCCCGGACCCAGCGCCGTGCCGAGCATCAGGGCCGAGAGGATCGGCGGGATCGCGAAGATCGTGTCGCAGCCCCGCATCGCGACGGCGTCGAGGATCCCGCCTCGTCCCGCCGCCGCGATGCCGAGCGCGGTTCCGAGTCCTACTCCCAGCGCCACTGCCGGGATGGCGACAAGCAGCGAGTTCCAGGCCCCGGTCATCAGCATCGAGAGAAGGTCGCGGCCGAATTGATCCGTCCCCAGCAGGCCGAGACCGCCTGGGAGACCCGGAGCGAGCGGCGGGTGCAGTTTGAAGGCGATATGCATTCGCGTCGGCGGCTCGGGCGTCCAGACCAGGGACAGCGTCGCCAATCCGATGAGGATGCCGGTCAGGACGAGTCCGGCCAGGAGGCGGCGGTTCATCGGTCCTCCCGCAGGCGCGGATCGAGGGCCAGATGGGCGAGGTCGACGGCGAAGTTCACCAGGATGACGAGGGCGGCGAAGAACAGCACCACATCCTCGACGACCGTGATGTCGCGCTGCGCGAAAGCCTGGATGGCGAGCCGCCCGAGACCGGGCAGCGCGAAGACGGTCTCGACCAGGACCGAACCCGCGACCAGGAAGGAGATCTGCAGACCCAGGATGGTGAGGATGGCGGGCAGCGCATTCCGGAAGGCATGACGCCACAACACGGCGCGCTGACCGAGCCCTTTCGCCCGTGCGGTGCGGATGAAATCCTCTCCCAGCGTCGCCAGAACGGCGCCGCGGGTGACGCGGGTGAGAATGCCGGCCTGCGGCAGGGCCAGGGCGACGGCGGGCATGAGGAGGGACGCCAAGGCCGCCGGGACGCCGCCGAGGCCCGTCCAGCCCGGAAAGCCGCCCGAAGGCAGCCACCCGAACCGGGCGGCGAAAACCAGGATGAGCAGGAGGCCGATCCAGAAATTCGGCAGGGCCGTACTGGCCTGGGCGAAGAGCGCCGCCCCTGCGTCGAGCCATCCGCCGCGCCGTGCCGCGGCGCCGATGCCGAGCGGCACCGCGACCACCACCGAGATCACCACCGCCAGGACGGTCAGCGGCAGCGTGACGGCGAGCCGGTCGGCGATCAGCCCCGCGACCGGAACCCCGTAGGTGGTCGACGTGCCGAGGCTGCCCGTCACGGCTCCTCCGAGCCAGGCCGCATAGCGAACGGGCGCCGGCCGATCGAGCCCCAGGCCGGCGCGGAGCGCCGCCAGCGTATCGGGCCGCGCCGACGTGCCGAGCCTGATGGCGGCGGGATCGCCGGGCAGCACCTCCATGATGCCGAAGATGGCCGCCGAGGCGACAAGCAGCGTCAGGACGAGGGCCGCCAGGCGCCGGAGGAGAAGCGCCGCCACGACGCCCGCGTCCCTAGTCGGCCCAACGGACCTCGGTCAGGTCGTTGGCCGGAATGGGTTCGTCGGTCCAGAGACCCTGGAGCTTGGCGTTCCACACGCCGAGCTTGGGGATGACGTAGAGGTAGAGAGCCGGGACGTCGTGGGCGAGGATGCGCTGGGCGTCGCCATAGGCGGCGTCTCGCGCCAGATCGTCGGTGGCCCGCTCCGCGGCCGTATTGGCGGCGTCGAAGGCCGCGCTGTGGTAGCCGAAGTAATAATCGGGTCGCGCGTAGATGCCGATGTCGAGCGGCTCGGCGTGGGCGACGATCGTCATGCCGAAGTCATGCGCCTTGAAGACCTCGGCCACCCAGGCTGCGGGAAATTCCGTCGGCACGATCGTCATCGTCACGCCGATGTCGGCGAACATGGCCTGCAGCACCTCGGCGGAGCGTGTCGCATAGCCCATCTGCGGCACCTTGATGGAGAACGACAGGCCGTCGGGATGGCCTGCCTCGGCCAGCAGGGCGCGGGCCTTCGCGGGATCGTAGGGCAGGGCTCCGGCAAGGTCGACGAAACCCGGGTCGTTCGGCGTGTAATGGCTGCCGATCGGCCGGCCGATGCCCGCCGACACGGCGTCGATCAGAACCTTGCGGTCGACCGCCATCATCAGGGCGCGACGGATTCTCACGTCGTCGAAGGGCGGCTTCGCATCGTTGAGGCCGGCCACGACCTTGAGTTCGGTGTTGCCCGACACCGCCTTGAACCGCGTGTCGGCCTGGAAGGCGGCGAAGAGTTCCGGTGCTTCGAGTTCGGGCACGGCGTCGAGACCGCCCGATCGGAGCGCCGCCGCCTGGGCCTGGGCGTCGCCGACGAAGCGAAAGGTCGCGGAGTCGAGAGCGGGCGCATGGGCGGCGTCCCAGAAGGCGGGGTCCCGGACGAGTTCGACCCGGTCGCCCTTGACCCAGCGGGCCACCTTGAACGGCCCGGTCCCGACAGGCTCGGTCCGGTCGGTCTCGGCACTCTTCGGCGCCACCATGACGGAGGCGGGCCAGCCGAGCCAGGAGAGGAGGTTGGCCGAGGGCTGCTTCAACCGGAGCACCAGGGTGAGGGGATCTGGCGTCTCGATCGTGTCGATGACCGAGAAGAACTGTTTCTGCGGATTGACGGAGGCGGGCCCACGCGCCCGGTCGAGGGTGAAGCGGGCCGAGGCCGAGTCGAAGCTTTCGCCATCCTGGAACCGCACGTTCGGCGCCAGCGTGAACGTGTAGACCAGCCCGTTCGGCGAGATCGTCCAGCTCCGGGCGAGTTGCGGCCGGACGCGACCCGCGCGATCGATCCGCACCAGACCTTGGAACACGTTCTGCCAGGTGACTTGCCCGATGGCGACGGGAGCCGCCACGGTCGGATCGAGCCCGGCCGGCTCGATGCTCATGCCGATCACGACCGATGTCCTGGCGGCCTCGGCAGCGGTGGTCCCCACGACCAAGCCGAGACAAGCGACGAGAACCAAGCGAAACGTCATGGGGCCGACCTTGCGAAAGCGCGGATCCGCGCCGACTCGGGTTGCCGTCCGGCACCCGGTTCACTCTACCCCGGCGAGGGGGCAGCCCGTCAAAGCATCTGCACCGCGATCGGCAGTATCGAACACTCTCATCGGCCTTCTGCTGTGGCGCCCGACGCCACGAGGTTCTCGATCGTCTCGACTCCCCAATCCGCGATCGCCGGCCCGCCTTGCGCGCCCCGGGACTTTCCCCTATGAACCCTCTCGTACCGACGATCTTCGGTACGGTCCGGTAGATTTGAAGAGTGGGCTCCTGCCGGACCCGCTCTTTTGCTTTTTTGGGCTCCCGCCCTGCCCCCTTGGACACCAACGTCTTTTGACCACCTCGTCACCCGATCCCGCTCTCGAGACGACCACCGTCGCCGATGCTCCGCTCGACGAGCTGCGCTTTACGGTCGAGCATGGCGTCGCGGCCCGCATCGGCCATGCGGCCGGACCGGTCCTGGCCGACCTCGGTTACCGGCTGGTCTGGGTCAAGGTGCAGGCTGGGCCGCCTTCCATGCTGCGCATCATGGCGGAGCGGCCCGACGGGACGTTCACGATCGGCGATTGCGAGGCCGTCAGTCGCGCATTGACGCCGGTTCTCGATCTCGACGACCCGATCGCCGGCGAGTATCGGCTGGAAATTTCCTCACCGGGCATCGACCGGCCCCTGGTGCGCCTCTCCGATCTTCGGCGGGCCATGGGTCACGAGATCCGGGTCGAGCTCTCCGTCGCCATGGACGGACGCCGCCGCTTCCGCGGCCTCATCGCCGAGGTGCACGACGACGGCCGGCTCGTGCTGCAACTGCTCGACAACAAGGCGAGCGACCCCGGGATGGTCGAGATCGCCGTCCGCGACATCGGCGACGCGAAGCTCGTCCTTACCGATGCGCTGATCCGCGTGACGCTGAAGTCCCAGAAGGACGCCGGAGACGACGAGACGGCCTCCGAGGATGCCGAGGCGCCGCCGGCCGCCGAGGCGGGCCGCGGCCCCGGACGTTTCGCAGAGCGCAACAAAGCCAAGCGCGCCGTTCCGGCGGGCATCCAGACACGGGCGCGACCTGCGCCGAAGGCGCCGCGCGGCCGCTGAGCCGCCGCCTCACGAATTTCTCGAGGAGATACTCTCATGGCCGTCAGCGCCAACAGGCTCGAACTCTTGCAGATCGCCGAAGCGGTGGCGCGCGAGAAGAACATCGACCGGTCGATCGTCATCTCGTCCATGGAGGAGGCGCTGCAGAAGGCGGCGCGGTCCCGCTACGGCCAGGAGACCGAGGTTCGTGCCGAGATCAATCCCCGCACCGGTGAGACCCGCTTCTCGCGGTTGCTGCTCGTCGTGGACGAGATCGAGAACGACGCCATCCACATCACCCTGCCGGAGGCGCGTCGACGCAATCCTGCCGCTCAGGTCGGCGACTGGATCTCCGAGACGCTGCCGCCCTTCGAATTCGGCCGCATCGCCGGCCAGTCGGCGAAACAGGTCATCGTGCAGAAGCTGCGCGAGGCCGAGCGCGACAAGCAATACGACGAGTTCAAGGATCGCATCGGCGAGATCATCAACGGCATCGTCAAGCGCGTCGAATACGGCAACGTCGTCGTCGATCTGGCGGGCCGGGGCGAAGCCATCGTGCGCCGCGACGAATTGATCCCGCGCGAGACCTTCCGTCCCGCCGACCGGATCCGCGCCTATGTCTACGATGTCCGACGCGAGCAGCGCGGACCGCAGATCTTCCTGTCGCGGACGCATCCGCAGTTCATGGCGAAGCTGTTCGCTCAGGAAGTGCCGGAGATCTATGACGGCATCATCGAAGTGAAGGCCGTGGCTCGCGACCCGGGCTCGCGCGCCAAGATCGGCGTGACGTCGCGCGATTCCTCCATCGATCCCGTCGGCGCCTGCGTGGGCATGCGCGGCTCGCGCGTGCAGGCCGTGGTGAACGAGTTGCAGGGCGAGAAGGTGGACATCATCCCCTGGTCGCCCGATGCCGCGACCTTCATCGTTAACGCGCTGCAGCCGGCGGAAGTCGTCAAGGTCGTGCTCGATGAAGACTCGTCGCGCATTGAAGTCGTGGTGCCGGATGACCAACTCTCCCTTGCGATCGGGCGTCGTGGCCAGAACGTGAGGCTCGCCTCCCAGCTCACCGGTTGGGACATCGACATCCTGACGGAAGCCGAGGAATCCGAGCGTCGTCAGAAGGAATTCGTCGAGCGGACCAATCTCTTCATGGGAGCGCTCGACGTCGACGAAGTCGTGGCGCAGCTTCTGGCGTCGGAAGGTTTCCGCTCGCTCGAGGAACTCGCCTACGTCGAGCCCACCGAACTCTCCAATATCGAGGGTTTCGACGAAGAAACGGCGGCCGAGATCCAGTCCCGGGCGCGTGCGCATCTCGATGCGATCGAGAAGGATCACGACGATAAGAGACTGGCGCTCGGCGTTGCCGACGAGTTGAAGGAGATCGACGGCATCACGACTGCGATGCTGGTCAAGCTCGGCGAGAACGACGTGAAGAATGTCGAGGACTTCGCCGGCTGCGTGCCCGACGATCTCGTCGGCTACACCGAGCGTAAGGACGGCGAAGCTGTCCGGATCGCCGGTTATCTCGACGGTTTCGAATTGTCGCGCGAGGACGCCGAGGCCATGATCATGCAGGCCCGTATCAAGGCGGGCTGGATCGAGCCCGACGCCGAGGGTGAGGCCGAAGGCGAGGAACCCGCGGCAGACGAAGAGGTGGCCTGACGCTTCGTGCGGGGGCCGGGACGATGACGGAGCTTTCGACTCACGAGGGTGTCGGTGCCGAGTCGGACGAAATGTCCGACCCGGTCTCGGGCTTCCCCGACAAAGGGCCGGAGCGCACCTGCATCGTCACGCGACGCAAGGGCGCGCCTGACGAATTTATCCGCTTCGTGGTCGGTCCCGACCGCGCGGTGGTTCCCGATCTGCGGTGCAAGCTGCCGGGGCGGGGAGCCTGGGTCACGGCCGAGAAGGCCATCGTGTCGGACGCGGTGAAGCGAAAAAGCTTCAAGCGCGCGTTCAAATCCGAGGTGAAGGTGTCGCCCACGTTGGCCGATCTGATTGACGGCCTCATGGAAAAAGATGCATTGCAAGCGCTCGCCATTGCCAACAAGGCGGGCCTGGTGGTGGCGGGATCCACCAAGGTCCAAGGGTCGATCGGGCCAAAGGTGCCAGCTGCGCTCGTTCATGCGAGCGACGGCAGCGCCGACGGTCTGCGTAAAGTGGAAGCAGCGGTGCGGCGCCTCATGGGCGACGAGGCCGATGCGATCCCCCGCATCCGAGACTTTCGCTCCGACCAATTGGATTTGGCACTGGGGCGCACAAATGTGATACACGCAGCGGTGGCCGCGGGATCGGCCGGCGAAGCCTTTGTGTCGCGAGCGCGACGGTTGGAACATTACCGCGGGACACCGCCGGCGAGAGCCGCGGGGTCTTCCCGACCTATCGAGACGGAGCCTTCCGAGGCGATGTCTTCCGACACGGAATCTACCGAGGATTGAGCGAGACACTTGCCGAAGATCGGCTTCGGCGCTCGCAGGTTTGGGGCACGGACACGGCCCTCAGGACGAATGACTGATGAGTGAACCGAACAACGTTGGCGAGAAGACTCTGAGCGTGAGCCCGAAATCGACCTTGTCGCTGAAGCGACCGGTCGAGCAGGGGACCGTGCGACAGAGCTTCTCCCACGGCCGTACCAAACAGGTTGTTGTCGAGAAGGTGAAGAGCCGCGTGGTGGCGCCCGCGAAGCCGGCTGCGCCTGCCGCTCCGGTGCGTCCCGCAACTCCTCCCGTCCAGGCAGCGCCTGCAGCGGCAGCCGCCGCTGTGCCGCAGCGGGCGACCGCACCTGCAGCGACGACCGCGCCGTCAGCGCCCCCGAGTGCGCCGGTTCAGGCTCGCGCTCCGGCAGCCCCGCAGCCCGCGCCCGCCGCTCAGGCTCCGCAGCCGGCTGCTCCGACGCCCGTCGTTCCGGCGCCCGCTGCTCCGGTGGCCGAGAAGCCCGCGACTCCCGCTCCGAGCGAGCCCGCGAAGCCGGCGCCCGCGCCGACCCCGGCCGCGCCCGCTCCGGCAGCGTCGGTGCCCGCCGAGCCCGTTTCGGCGGCACCCGCCCCGACTGTGGCTCCTGTTGCGCCGGCAGCTCCGGTCCAGGCGGCTGCACCAGCGGCGCGCCCTGCGGCCCCGGCTGCACGTCCGACTCCGTCGACCTCCGTTCCGCCCCGCGGTGCGCCCACCCCGGCGCGTCCGGGTCAGCCGACCCGTCCCGGTCAACCCGCCGCTCGCGGCACGGCTCCTGCCGGCACGAGCTTGCGCTCGGGGTCGGCCGCTCCTGCGGCCGGCAATCGCGGCACGCCGTCACCGGCTGGCGCTCGCGCCGCTCCGCCGGCCCGTCCGGGCGGTAATCGCCCGCAGACCGGCGTGGTGCTCCGCACCCTGACCGAGGAAGAGCGCGAGGCCCGCGCCCGCGCGCTCGTCGGTGCCAAGTCGCGCGAGGAGGACGATCGTCGTCGCGCCGAGGAGGACGCCAAGCGTCGCGCCGAGCGCGAGGCCCGCGACGCGGCCGAGCGGATTGCAGCCGAGGAGCGTCAGCGTCAGGAGGATGCCCGTCGGTCGGCCGAACTCGAAGCCAAGCGAAAGGCCGAGGAGGAGGCGAACCGCCGACTGCCGCCGAGCGCCGGTGGGGCCGGTGGCCCCCCGACCGCCAGTGCGGGCCGTCCGGAAGGAACCCTGACACCCGTCACGCGGCGTCCGCCCATGAACCCGCCGGCTCGTCTTGCGATCCCGCGCCCGTCGCGCTCGGGTCCCCAGAAGGACCGCGGTCGTCTGACGGTTTCCACCGCCACGAGCGAGCAGGAAGATCGCACGCGCTCGCTCTCGGCTTTCCGCCGCCGCACCCAGCGCATGAAGGGTTTCGGCTCGCAGGAAGCCAAGGAAAAGCTCGTCCGCGACGTCGTGCTCCCCGAGACGATCACCATCCAGGAACTCGCCATCCGCATGTCGGAGCGGGCCGTGGACGTGATCAAGATGCTGATGAAGCAAGGCCACATGGCGAAGATCACGGATGTGATCGACGCCGACATGGCTCAGCTCATCGCCGAGGATCTGGGCCATACGGTTCGCCGCGTTGCGGAATCCGATGTCGAGGAAGGCCTGTTCGATCAGGTCGGCGCCGACGAGGATTTGCTGCCGCGTCCGCCGGTCGTGACCATCATGGGCCACGTCGACCACGGCAAGACGTCGTTGCTCGACGCCATTCGTCAGACGACCGTTGTTTCGGGCGAGGCGGGCGGCATCACCCAGCATATCGGCGCCTATCAGGTGACGGCGCCGAATGGTGGTGCCGTGACCTTCATCGATACGCCCGGTCACGCGGCCTTTACGGCTATGCGAGCCCGCGGCGCCAAGGTCACCGACGTCGTGGTTCTGGTGGTGGCGGCGGATGACGGCGTGATGCCGCAGACGATCGAAGCCATCAACCATGCCAAGGCGGCCGGCGTGCCGCTGATCGTCGCGATCAACAAGATCGACAAGCCGGGTGCCAAGCCCGAGCGCGTGCGGTCCGAGCTTCTGCACTACGACGTGCAGGTCGAGAGCATGGGCGGCGACACGCTGGAGATCGAAGTCTCGGCGCTGAAACGGACCAACCTCGACAAGCTGCTCGAGGCTATCGCGCTGCAGAGCGAAGTGCTCGACCTCAAGGCCGACCCGGACCGGGCCGCCGAGGGCACCGTCATCGAAGCCCGGCTCGATCGGGGCCGCGGTCCCGTTGCGACCGTGCTGGTGCAACGTGGCTCGCTGAAGGTCGGTAACATCGTGGTGGCGGGGTCCCAGTGGGGCCGCGTCCGCGCGCTCCTCGACGACCAGGGCGAGACCGTCACGTCGGCGGGCCCGTCCTTCCCGGTCGAGGTGCTGGGCTTTTCGGGCGCGCCCGAGGCCGGTGACCGAGTGGCGGTCGTCGAGAACGAGGCCCGTGCTCGCGAGGTCACGGAGTATCGTGAGCGTCAGAAGCGCGAGAAGCTGTCGGTTCGCGGCGGTTCGGTGCGGGGTTCGCTCGTCGACATGATGAGCCAGCTTCGGACGGTGGGAAAGAAGGAGTTCCCGCTGCTGATCAAGGGCGACGTTCAGGGCTCGGTCGAGGCCATCATCGCGACGCTGGAGAAGGTGGGCAACGACGAAGTCGGGGCTCGCATCATCCACGCCGGCGTGGGCGGAATCACCGAATCCGACATCACCCTGGCCGAGGCCTCCAACGCGGCGATCATCGGCTTCAACGTTCGTGCCCATAAGGAAGCGCGAACGCTGGCCGAGCAGTCGAAGCAGGAAATCCGCTACTACAACATCATCTACGACCTCGTGGACGACGTGAAGGCGGCAATGTCGGGCCTTCTGTCTCCGACGCTGCGCGAAGAGATGCTCGGCAACGCGCTGATCCTCGAAGTCTTCAACATCACCAAGGTCGGCAAGGTGGCGGGTTGTCGTGTGACGGACGGCAACGTTCAGCGCGGCGCCAACGTCAGGCTCATTCGCGACAATGTCGTGGTGCACGAGGGCAAGCTGTCCACGCTGAAGCGCTTCAAGGACGAAGTGAAGGACGTGGTGGCGGGCCAGGAATGCGGCATGGCCTTCGAGACCTATCAGGACATGCGCGCCGGCGACGTCATCGAGTGTTACCGCGTGCACGAGGAAAAGCGGTCGCTCTGACCGTCTAAGCCCCACGAGGGCCAGTTCGGCGGGGAGGCGGGCCGCAAGGTCCGCCTTCCCGTATTTCGTTTGAGGCCGCCGACGTGCGGTCGAGTCGGATGGTGATGTGGCGTCGGTCCAACTCCGCGCCCGACCAACGACGTTTCAGCTGGCGGACCGCAGGGCGGCCGCTCCATAGGTCCAGGACCGAGATTCCATGTCCAGAGCTCACCATTCCGGCGCACAGCCGTCCCAGCGCATGCTGCGCGTCGGGGAACTCATCCGTCATGTCATGGCCGAGTTGCTGTCGCGCGGCGGCGCGCCCGATCCCGCGCTGGAGAAGCGCGTCATCACGGTGCCCGAGGTGCGCATGTCGCCTGACCTCAAGCTCGCCAACGTCTATGTCATGCCACTCGGCGGCGGCGATGTCGGTCCGGTAATCGCGGCGCTCGACAAGCAGAAGACGTTCTTCCGCACCGAGCTGGCGCACAAAGTGAACCTTAAATTCGCGCCCGACCTGAAGTTCAGGGCGGACGAAAGCTTCGAAAAATCCGCCCGGATCGACGCACTGCTGGCCTCTCCGGTGGTGCAGCGCGATCTCAAGGGCGACGACGAGAACCAGGATTGAAGTGATGACCATGACCGAAGCGCTGGCCGCGCGCCCTGCCAGACCGCCCCGCAGGGTCAAGGCCGAGGTGAACGGCTGGCTGGTGCTCGACAAGCCGGTGGGCATGACCTCGACCCAGGCGGTCGGACGATTGAAGCACCTGTTCAACGCCAAGAAGGCCGGCCATGCCGGGACGCTCGATCCGCTGGCCTCGGGCCTGCTGCCGATCGCCTTCGGTGAAGCTACAAAGACGGTTCCCTTCGTTCAGGATGGCGCCAAGAGCTACCGCTTCCGCATCCGCTGGGGCGTCAAGACCGACAGCGACGACACGGAAGGCGCCGTGGTGGCGACGTCCGATCTCCGGCCGGCGCAGGCCGAGATCGAGGCCCTGCTGCCATCCTTCGAAGGCACCATCATGCAGCGCCCTCCGGCCTATTCGGCTATCAAGGTCAACGGCGAGCGGGCCTACGATCGCGCGCGCGAAGGCGAGATCTTCGAACTCGCGGCACGGCCGATCACCATTCACTCGCTGCAATTGATCGAGTCCTCGGTCGACGAGGCGGTGCTCGAAGCGCATTGCGGCAAGGGCACCTATGTCCGCGCCATCGCCCGCGATCTCGGCGATGCCCTGGGCTGCCTCGGCCACGTCAATGCGCTACGGCGCACGCGCGTCGGCCCGTTCCTCGAAGCCGACGGGGTGACGCTGCCCGACGAAGGCGAGGACATGTCCGAGCTCCTGGCCTCGCTGCGGCGCGTGGAAGCGGGGCTCGGAGAAGTGCCGGGTGTCGACATCGTGCGGCAGGATGCAGCACGTCTGCGTCGCGGGCAGCCTCTGCTGCTGCGTGGCCGCGATGCGCCGAGCGAAGGCATGGCCTACGCGGCCTGCGGCGGAGTCGTGGTGGCCTTCGGCCCGATCGAACAAGGCGCCCTGCAGCCGTACCGGGTGTTCAACCTGCCGTTCTGAGATGCATGATCGGCGGCGATGCTCGGCGCATTCGCGGCCGGCGCTCGCCGAGTCGTTCAGGCCGCTCGGGCCACGATCACGTCGCGCCGCTTGATGACCCGATCGACGCGGTGGGCGAGCTCGCCATAGGGCTGCTCCGTGACGACCCGCAGGGGTGTCAGATCCTCGACCAGCGCTACCATCTCGTCCCGCGTGGCGCGCGTACTGTCCCATGAGAAAGCCAGGGCACCACCGGGCTCCATGGCGCCCGCCCAGGCGGGCAGGCAGGTGCCGAGCAACTCGGCCAGCGGGGCCTGATGCTGGATGCCATAGGGCAGGTCGGTGACGATGAGATGCGGCTTGCCGAAGCCGGCCAGGAGCTCGCGCGTGAGAGCGCTGTCGCCGCTGGCCAGCAGGCAGCGCCGCGGATCTTCCTTCTCGCGACCGATGCGGAACTGCCAGCGATGCGCCTCGAGTTGCCGGAGGCGCTCCTCCCGGACCCCGACCGAGATACGGCTCTCCCGGCAGAACTGGGTGATGAAGGTCGCGGTCGATTCCACGTCGTCGCGCTCCCGCTCGATTCCGGCCGCATGGGCACCGAGCGCCAGAGCGGTGAAGAGCGTGGTGCCGCCTCCGGCGAGCGGATCGAAGACGCGCAGATTGCGCCAGGGTGCCTCGGCGAAGCTGCTGGCGAACTTCGCCATGTTGCACAGGAACAGCGTGAAGAGCTCGTTGGTCTTGCCCTTGTAGCGCCGCACGGCAGCCATGTCGGGCGAGAGAGCATGAGGGTAGTCGACAGCCACCGGGCGGAGCAGTGGCCCCTCGACCCCTCCAAGTCCGTCGTAGAGTTCGAAGACATTGCCGAGCGTGGCGAGGCTCGCCAGCAGGATCCGGTCGTCGTCGGACAGGCTCTCCGTATCGACAGCGAAGGTGACGTAATCCTGGCCTGCGATGCGCCTGAGGACGATGTCGCGCGCGCGATGCCCGAGCGGCGAGGCGGCGAGTTCGGCCGCCGCGAGATCGCCGGCGAGGTTGGAATATTGCGTGCTGCGCTGAGGCGCGATCTGGGCGGCGAAGAGGAGGGACATGCCGCCTTAAACCAGCGCGATCCGAAGCGGTCAACGGAGAGGCTGACGCTCCGCCCGCAGGCGCTTACTTCGCGTGGGCCTCGACGGCATTCAGGGGATGGAGGTCGCGCACCATGGCCTTCATGCGGTCGTCCAGCACGTGAGTGTAGATCTGCGTCGTCGAAATATCGGCGTGACCGAGCAATTCCTGCACGACACGCAGGTCGGCGCCGTTCTGCAACAGGTGGCTCGCGAAAGCGTGGCGCAGCACGTGCGGGCTGACGCGCGCCTCGGCGATGCCGGCCATTGCGGCGACGGTCTTCAGGTCGCGGGCGAAGGCTTGCCGGGTCATGAAGCCCTGCTCGCTGTCGGCCGGGAACAGCCAGGGGCCGGCGTCGAGCGCTTGGCCCAGGCCCGCCTTGCTGGCGGCCTCGCGATAGAGCGCGATGGCGCGCCGGGCGGGATCGGAAAGCGGCACGAGGCGTTCGCGCCCGCCCTTGCCTCGGATCGTGAGGGTCTCGCCCTTGCCAGCCGCGGCCCGGGCCGCAGAGCGGGGCAGGGCGACGAGTTCGGAGACGCGCAGCCCCGTGGCGTAGAGAAGCTCGAGCAGGCAGTTCATCCGCGCGGCGCGCCAGCGTTCGACCGGCGGACGCTCGGGATCGTCGAGACCGGCTTGGGCCACGGCGAGGAGCCGCTCGACCTCTTCCGGTCCCAGGACTTTGGGCAGGGGACGCCCGCGGCGAGGCCCTTCGAGTACCGTGGTCGGGTCTGTGGGCCGATGCCCCTCGGTGAACAGGAACTTGTGAAACTGCCGCAGCGCCGACAGCCGACGGGCCGCCGAGGTGGGCTTCAGCCCGTCCCGGTCGAGCTTCAGGAGATAGTCCCTGACGCGTCCCGTCTCGACGCGAACCGGGTGGTCGCCCTGCTCGGCCAGAAAGCCGAGATAGTCGGCAAGGTCCCGGCCATAGGCGTCGAGCGTGTTCTGCGCGGCCCCCCGTTCGGCGGCGATCATATCGAGGAACAGGTCGCGCAGTGCCCCAGGGGCGGGGGTCTGCGTCAGCGGCGGCGCCGGCATGGTCTCAGGGCCTCGGCGGGTTGAGCTTGGCGCTGGGGATCGCCTGTTCCATGGGCCGGGTCACAGGTTCGACGACGGTGACGAGCGTCAGCATCGCGCCATAGGCCAAAGCCAGAAGCGCCACGACGACGGTCAGGAATCGAATGAGACTCGGCATGGACTTCGCAGCAGGTGACGGTCCGATCGCCTCACATTGAAGATCGCCGCTGAACCTTCCATTAAGGCTGGCGACCGGACGCGTGTTCCGTGCTCAGTGCGTCAGGCCGACCTTGATCAGTGCAGCCGCCTGCTTGTCGGCGAGAACCTGCTGGTCGAAGCCGGCGATCGCCTCGTTGAACTGGGCATAGAAGTTCAGTTCGGCATTGAGATGGAGGAAGACCGCGCCGAGTCCGACCGCCGCTCGATCCATGAAGACGAATTCACGCGGGACCGTGATGCCGCCGTGCTGCTTCAGTGCCTGATGGACCTGAAAGGCTTCCTTGCGGCCGTACTGGCCCGGCTCCACGCCATTGGCGACGGTGCGGACGCGATCGTCGAGGATGGGCCCGTAGATGAAGCCGGCCCAGATGTTCAATGTGTCGATCAGGGGCTGGCTGAGGTTCTTGAACCCCCAGGTCTCGTAGGCATGGACGACACGCTGCTTGTCACCCTGGCGGAGGCCTTCGTAGAGGTCGACGACGCCGCCGACGAACTTCGGCGGGAAGATGCGAATGCAGCCATAATCGAGGAGATTGATGCCCGTCGCGTCCTCGGAGTCGGTGCCGGTCCGGATCGTGTAATTGCCGAGATGAGGGTCGCCATGGATCACGCCGTAATGGCTGAACGGCACCCACCAAGCCTTGAACATGGACACCGCGATCCGGTTGCGCACCTCGAGCGGGGCCTCCTTGAAGCTGAGAAGCCTGCGTCCGTCGAGCCACTCCATGGTGAGCAGGCGATCGGTCGAGAGGTCGGACTCGACCTTCGGCACCCGCACCTCGTCGACGCCGTCGAGCATCAGGGCATAGAGAGCAGCGTGCTTGGCCTCACGGCGGTAGTCGAGTTCCTCGCGCAGACGGGCGCCGATCTCCTTGATGGCCTCCCGCGCGTCGATGGCGGGGCTCATGCGGCGCTGGATCGCCAGCAGAACGTCGAGCTGCTTCAGGTCCGCTTCGACCGCCGAGGCCATGTCGGGATATTGCAGCTTGCAGGCGAGCGGCAGGCTTTCGAGGCTCGTGGCGCGATGCACTTGGCCGAGAGAGGCCGCCGCGGCAGGCTTGAGGTCGAAACTGCCGAACCGGTTTTGCCAGTCGAGGCCGAGTTCCGCCGCCATGCGTCGCCGCACGAAGGCGGATCCCATAGGAGGAGCGTCGTTCTGGAGCTTGGCGAGTTCTTCGGCATATTCGGCCGGAATGGCATCGGGGATGGTCGACAGCAGCTGCGCGACCTTCATCAGCGGGCCCTTGAGACCGCCGAGGGCCTTGGTCAGCGCCACCGCATTGCTGGCATCTCCGTCCCCACCGAAGAGCCGCGTCCCCGCCATCCGGGCCGCGACTCCGCCGACATTCGCGCCGACGCGCGCATAGCGCGCCGCGCGGGCGGAGAAGCGGTTCTGTTCCTGGTCGGTCATGAGGATCGCTGTTGGACGGAGACGGTCCTCAGATGTGTTGCGCGACGCTCCTATTGTCGAGGTCGCGCTTCACGCCATTTGTCGCGGGCCGAACGGTCGGTATCAGCCGGCCGCGGCCTGCTTCACCGCCAAGCCGGCGTCGGTCATGTGGGTGGCCAGTTCGCCCGACTGGAACATCTCGCGAATGATGTCGCAGCCGCCGACGAACTCACCCTTGACGTAGAGCTGCGGGATGGTCGGCCAATTGGTGTATTCCTTGATGCCCTGGCGCAGTTCCGCGTCTTCGAGGACGTTCACGCCTTTGTAGGGAACACCGAGATAGTCGAGAATCTGCACGCATTGGCCCGAGAACCCGCACATGGGGAACTGCGGCGTGCCTTTCATGAAGAGCACCACGTCGTTGCCCTTGACCTCGGCATCGATCGTTTCGTGAGCGCTGGCCATCGTGTCGTCCTTTCACGTCGCGGTGCGGATGCTCCGCTCCGGCTTCGGGGCATCATATAGGAGCGGGCGAAAAGCAGCACCAGGGAGAGATCGGGCTTAGCGCTGTCACGAGGCCGACTCCCACCCGCTATCACGAGCCTCCTTGTTCGACGGCAGAAATGCAACTGTTCGTCGAGCATGTTCGAGGTTCTTCAAACCGAACTCAGGCGAGTACCTCAGCGTCACTCGCCGTCTGTCGGGCGTGAAGTCCGGCACCGCCGGAGCAGGCAGTGTCGGCGGCCGAATAAGGCGTCGTCACTCCGCCGAGGTCTGTAGCGCCAGAGCGTGAAGAACACCGCCCATGTTGCCCTTCAGGGCCGCATAGACGATCTGATGTTGCTTGACCCGGCTCATTCCCTTGAACGAGGGAGACACCACGGTGGCGGCATAATGGTCGCCGTCTCCCGCGAGGTCGCGGATCTCCACCGTCGCGTCGGGGAGGGCTTCCTTGATGAGCCGCTCGATATCGGCCGCTTCCATCGCCATGGTGACTACTCCGCTGCTTCGGCCCGCTCGCCCGCCATGTAGCGCGGCATCCAGGCGTCGCGCACCCGTCGGATCTCGCTCACATCTATGGCGGCCTCGCCCGGCAGGATCAAGGACGTGCCGCCCGTCGTGCCGATCCGATCGATCGGCACGTCGCCGGCCGCCTCCAAGATGGCGTCGGCCTGGGCCTCGGTGCAACTCACAAGGTAGCGTCCCTGGTCCTCGCCGAACAGCGCCGCATGCGACGGCAGGCCGCCGAGCGCGCCGATGTCGAGCGTGGCGCCGATGCCATGGCCGAGCGTC
>JAYVMK010000058.1:0-8429 GCA_043758995.1 Lichenibacterium sp.
CGATGGCGGACAGGATCATGACGACCTCCAGACAGGGAGGCGGCAAAATCGGCTGTCGTGGCTAACGAACCGTCAACGTCGGAAGTTTGCGACAAGCCCTCTCGTCGACGCGCAACGAGCCGCAATGGGGCTTGCGGAATGGGCGCAGCCGGCGTTCGATCAACGGCGCGTAGGCCAGCACCCAACGGTTTACGGTGCTGTGGTCGACCTCGAGGCCGCGCTCGAGCAGCAGCTCCTCGATGTCGCGGTAGCTCAAGGGATAGCGCAGGTACCATGAAACCGCCTGCACAATCAGCCCCGCCTCGAAGTGCCGACCCTTGAAGTCGTCCTTCGACCGGCGCTTCAGCTTGGCGGCGATGGCAGACAGGATCATGCGAACCTCCGAACGGGAGGCGGCAAAGTCGGCCGACATGGCTAACGAACTGTCAACGCCGGAAATTGCGACAGGCCCACGGCGGCTGCGCTGGCCCTGATCTTGTTCGGACTGTGTTCTAGCCCTTCAGGCAGCTAGACGCTGCAGCTCGGCCTCAAAATCGAGCTGCCACTGTGCAGCCTCATCGTCGGGAAGCCAAAGGACCATCTGGGGAACGATGGTACGATAAAGCCGTAGCTCGTTCCGGTCCCAAGGTAGAACATCGGCAGCGCGAGCCTCTGCTACGATGGCCTGTAGCCGCCCGCGCACGCGGTCGGGGTCTCCGCGGTAGACAGGCGAAGAAACCGGCTCGGCACCGAAGAGGTCGGGCTGAGCATCGCCGAACAGGTTAGGCTGTGTGAAGTTTGATCCGTGCATCCCTCGACCCTTGCGCGTGCCACTTACAGAATGGTTCACCCCACAGGGCACGGCGATGGCGGCGGCGGACTTATCCACCGCTGTCATGCGGCCTCGCTGCCGGGCTTGGGGACGATAGCGCCGGCCTTGAGCAGTGCGGCAGAGGAGACGAGCGGTCCGGCGCAGATGCGCTCAAGCAGATCGGCCTGAGCGGGCTCCAGCTTCACGAGCCGGCCGAGCACGTTGAGCAGGTCGATTAGGTCACTGGTGTATTCGGCGGGCCAGTGGCCGGGCTGGATTTTGTCGAGCTCGGACGGCGGGCGGCGGTCGCCGATGACGGGTCTGGTGCGGTCGAGGCGGCGGTAGGAGAACCATTGCCGCAGCACGTTCTTGCCCGACACCTCGTAGGCCCACATGGCGGGGGTGACACGCTCGACGTAGCCGCCGCCGATGTGCAGGCGCTGCTCCGTGGCGTCGTAGCTCATTGCGTCAGGGAGCGGCTCGGGCGCGCCGGGGATCGCGCCCTCGGCCGGGACGGTGGGGCGCTCGCCTGGCGGCAGGCGCGGCGCGCCCATGGGCCGCCCGGCCGCGGGATCGGCGAAGCGCTCGCCGTAGCAGTGCAGCCACACGACCTCGCGCCCGAGCGCCACGGCCTCGGCGAAAAGCGCGCGGTCCGCCGTCAATGGCACGCGCAGCCCCGGCCGAACGAGGTCCGCGGCGAATCGTGCCGTGAATGCTGGATGGGCCATCACAGCGCCGATGTAGGCCAACACATCCTCGGGGCCTACATCCTGAACAAGGATGTCAGCGAAGTAAGCTAACAGGGTCGGGCGCACGTTGGGCTGCGTCGCTGCGGCGTCGCGCCAGAGGGGGTGAGCACGGCCGCCAAACGAGCCACGATAATAATCGTAATCTGGAATATCACCGCTAATTACTATCGATGGTCCAGAAGTAGGGGAGACCCTCTGAAGTCCAACCAAATATATCTGCTTGCTCGAATGGGTATTCCAGAATGTCGGATTAAGCTGATTTATGACACGAGAGTCAGGAATAATCCAAGATCGATTAAGAAAACGGTACGCATATCGCACAGCTTCGATCATCGATCCTTTGTCATCGATAATTGGTCCGGCTCGAAACTCATGACCAAGGAGTTTAGTTGATGTTTTTTTTCGTATATGTCTATCGGCAGGCACTCCATCTCGAAGGTGAGGTAGGAAAAGTGCCTCTTTCATCTCGGATTTTTTTTCGTTGATCAGACGAGTCCAGCGATCTTTGAGAGTTGAGCGATCTGGCGATATCACCCAAGTCCGTCCTGGCTGCACTCCCGATCCATCGTAGGCGAACAGATCGCCTAACGCCGGAAAATCTGCCCAGGCGCCCGTCGCCTCAGGAAGGAATGGATCACGCCAGCCAGACGCGCCATTAACCCAGCCATCGCCGCTAATCGAAAGCGCTGCGAGCGCTACGAACTTCTCCTCACGCCGCCCCTTCGGCAGCACATGGAAGTGGACGCGTGCGAGATCGTCCGCCGTTTTCCCAAGCCGGCGCGCCGCCAGCACGATGCACACCGGCTGCTGCACGCCTTGGAAGATGCGCGTCGCTACCTCGGGCTGGTGCCCGTCCGGAGAGCAGTCAACAACCCAGATGTCCGAGCAGGATCGGCGCAGGTCGTCCCGCATGCGCTGGAAGCCCGGCCCGTTGAGGAAGCCCGCGACCGTAATGAAACAGACGATGCCGGCGCGGTCAGCGTCCGGCAGGCCTGTGGCGGCGTTCCAGCCAGAACCGAACACCTTCAGCGCCGCCCAGCGCCAGAAGTAGACATAGAGGTTGCGAAGGTGCTTGGTGTGAGCACCGACGTTCCAGGCCGCGGGCGGCTGCCATCGGTCAAGCGGCGTATCGCGCCCCTTCGATCCTTTCTCGATCCAGCCGCCGCGTCCCTCAGCCTTCTCCTTGTACGGCGGGTTACCGATTACGACGGTGATCGGCACCTCCTTCTTTATGCGGTTGGCGTCGCGCCGCGACTTAGCGACCGCTGCAACCGTGGTAGGGATGTAGTCTTCCTCGACAAAAGGGTCGCCAAGCGTATCGGTGATGAAAAGCTGAAGCTCCGGCAGCTTGGCGGGTGCCTTTCCACCCCCCGCCATTAACGCCTGCATCTCGGCAATGAGACGGAGTTGCGCCACCGCGAAGGGGCCGAACTGCAGCTCGAAGCCCACCACGCGCTTGGCCGCGGCCTCAACAGCGCCGGGCACCGCACCGGCTCCCTGGTCCTCGGCGACCGTCTCGGCGATGCGGCGTAGCACCCCAAGCAGGTAGGTGCCGGTGCCAACCGCCGGGTCCGCCACCGTCACTGAGGGAGAGGCAAGCCCTTCGGGGCGCTCGAACAGCGGCCCGCGCAAGGCCTCGTCGACCAGCCGCACCATGGCGGATACGACTTCAGGAGGCGTGTAATAGGAGCCAGTCTTTTTCCGCAGATTCCTGTCGTAGACGTCGAGGAAGTCCTCATAGAAGTAGAGCCAAGCGTCTGCATTGTTCTTGCTGACAGTGGACCAATCGACGGCGTCGAGCACGCGCCGCAGCGTGTCGAGCCCCGTCTTGAGACGCGCCTGCACCGCCGGATCGTCCGTGAGCAGGCGGAGGGCGGTGCCGATCAGCGAGTTGGTCTTACGCAACTCGGCAGCAGCCGCCTCGATCCCGCCCCCGAGCGGGATATCGCGGGCGCGGGCGACGAGGAGACCGAAGGTGACCGCCTGTGCGTAGCCGTCCGCGAAGGCCTCGTCGCTGGCATCAGGAAACAGCAGTCGACGCCAATCGCCCGCGAGAGCGGCCAGCCCCTCGCTGCCCCCGCCCATCTGCTCCAGCACCTCATCGCGCAACAGCCGGCACAGGCGCGCCGCGACCTCGGCGAGGCGCTTGGGCGTCTTCGGCGCCGTTGGCGTCCACTGCAGGAAGTTCGCCACCAGCGATACGAGCGCCGTGGGCGCCTTAAGCTTGGATCCCGCGCTGTTGAGTTCGCCATCGAGGCGGACTACGCCGCCCTCGACCGCGCCGTCGCGGTACAGGCCGAAGCACTCGCCATCCGTGTAAAGCAGGTTTGGGAGCGACTTCAGCTTGGCCCATTGCGCCCGGTCGTGTGGGTCGGTGAATTTCGTCGGGTTGGCGCCTTTGCCAGGCGCTTTGACCTCGATGAAGCCGACGAGCGCGTCGTGTAGCGTGACAGCGTAATCGGGCCGAGTATGCAACTCCCCTAACGTCGTTTCGCCGATGAGACCCAGGTCGCCCGCATGCAAGCCTGAAACTTCCGCGAGGTCGGCCATCAGCTTTTCGAGCGGCGCGCGGAGCTGATCCTCCGGCGCGCCCTGAATAGCTGGATTCGACAGCTTCGCCTTGAGGCTCGCACCGAAGGCCGACACCGCGGCATCCATCGTTACGGCCATCGTTCCATCGTCCTCCCTGGGATCGCCGCATGCGGCGATCAGCTTTGGATTATCGATCCCAAGCAGATGCGCAAGGCTGTGGTCGCCGATAGCCCGCCGGGTTTGCTATTTATGCGATATGGACAGCCCTCTCTGAGCCGGGAGCGCGTGATCCGCGAGGCCAAGGAGCCGGCCGTCCTCAAAGGCGCCTCCAGGCCGCGTGACTGACCGCCGGCGACGCTTGTCCGGCGCGTGCTTGCCACCCTAGTGCTCTGATGCAGACAGATGGTTCACCGCTTCTGGGGTACCACACAGGAAATCCGTTGTACCTTCTGAATGGCTCGGTGCACTAGGATGGACTCGGCCCGCCGCACCGTCCTCATCCCTCTACTGGCGGCACGAGGTCCCATGCCGATCCGCCGGCACCATCGCTGGCTCTATCCGATCGACTGGCGCGAGCTGTCGGCATCGATCCGGTTCCGCCGCGCGAAGGGCCGATGCGAGGGCTGCGGACGGCCGCACGGGCGCGTGGTGGTTCACCTCGGCGACGGCCGATGGTGGGACGACGAGCGCCAAGCCTGGCGATGCGGGAAGGGCCGCGCAGTCCGGCAGCGGCCGCAGCCGGTCGACCACGGGCCGCCTGGGCGTAGCACGCGCGTCGTACTGGCGACGGCGCACCTCGATCACGATCCATTCAATAATGCGCCCGAGAACCTCGCGGCCCTTTGCCAGCGCTGCCACATCCTTCACGACAAGGCGGAGCACCTCCGCCGCCGGCGGCTGACCTACCTCGCGAGGCGTGCGCTTGGCGACCTGTTTACGGGTCCGTACCCGCCGTGAGCCCCGCGCCTGCGCTCGCTTCGTCATCCGGGGCGCCGACGGAGAACCTCGCCGGGCTTGTCGAGCGCGTGACATTCCACAACGAGGAGAACGGCTTCTGCGTGCTGCGCCTCAAGGCCCGGGGGCAGCGTGATCTCATAACGGTTATCGGTGGTGATCCCGGTGATGACGCAGCACTACACCATGCTGGCGCGTAACCTGCTCTACACGGGCGTGACGCGCGGCAAGAAGCTCGTCGTGCTGGTGGGGCAGCGCAAGGCCATCGCCATGGCGGTGCGGAACGGCGGGCAGCGCCGGCGGTGGTCGAAGCTGCAAGAGTGGCTGCAGATGTGAACCGCCTGGTGAGGCCGATGTGGACGTGGCCTCGCGCAACTCGGCCGATATGTTGCGGACCTTGGGGCGCTCCGTTGCTCCCTCACGCGAGAGCTTGCAACACCGTGGTCAACCCACCGCCGCGAGCGGGCTGACGAGTAGCCTACTCGCGGCCGCGTTACGGCGCGGCGGCTCGCTCACTACGCCTCCCCGCGAAGGCGCCGTGAGCGTCACCATGGTGCACGGGAGATCGGCCGCGTCGAATTTGCGGAACAGGAACTCGCCTTCGGCTCTGTCATGGCTGGACATGAGCAGTTGGTATCCCTCGAACTCGACTAGGTTGCGCATGACGTCGGCGAACGCGGCGGCGTGGATGATGTCGTTATGTTGGAGCGGGTCGTCGAGGAGGAGCGCTCGCCAGTTCGACCATCTGTACGCCACGCTGGCTGCGCACAGGATACTGAAGCCGTTCGCGGCCATCTGACCCTCGCTCAGGACCAGCTGCGGGGCGAGGCTCGTGTCGTAGCGGCTGTTGTCGACTGCGTCGGCATAACGAAGCCGCATGCCGAGCGCGGTGCGGTTCACGGCCGTGTCGGCGGCGAACTGGACAGTCTCGCCGGGGGTGCTGAGCAGCGTCCTATTGAAATCGTCAATCAGGCCATTTAACGGCATAAGGAAGTCTGCGGAAAAGCGGTCGGCCCTACCCTTCAGTTGCTCCGTGTATGCGTTAACGGCCCGCTGAGTGGCCTCAGTCGCATGGATCGCGCGCTGTGCTTTGTCGAGTTTCTCGAGGAGCACGCGTTCATGCACTGACGCCTCCACCGGTGCCTCCTCGCCCGCACCGTCCGCCATGCGCGCCTCAAGTACGGCCAACTCCGACGTTTCCTCGGTTTTTCGAACCAGGTTCTCGAGGCGGCGGACCTCTTTGATCAACCCGCTGACGCTCCCCAGCCGGGAGGCCAATTCATCGACGCGGGCAGCCGCGCTACGGCCCGACGGCTCGCCCGCCAACCCAACTAATGCCCATTTTTGGGCAAGATTGATCCTTTCTGCTCTGGCGGCGGAGATCCCTCTGTCCGTCTGGACGCGTGCCGCATCCGCAGCCTCAAAGCGTTGCCGCGCCGAAGCCTCGGCCGACAGTGCGGAAGCGAGCTCAAGGCGGGCCGTCGCGTGTCGGTTGATCACATCCTCCAACGCGCGACGGTCTGAAATCAGGCGGGCGGCGAGCAATCCCGGATTGATAATTAGGTCGGGGTCGTCGGCGAGCATCCGAACCAACTCCGTCTTGCGCCGCTCCGCCGCGGCCAAGCCATCCTTAACGTGCTCGCGCTCGGTCGAAAGAAGTGCATTAACGCGTTCGGCCTCCGCGACGTCGGCTTCGAGCTCGGCTATGGCCGGATCCGCGAGCGCGACCTCAGCCTGGAGTGTGACCAGTTCCGCTGTGGTCGCCGTAAACCTTCGGCTGGCAAGTGCTACGAGGTCGTCGTCGAGCGCCGCGTTGAGTAGGCTAGCGACTTCCTCGCGTGCCTTCACAAACGACGAGGCGGCGGCCTCCTCACGGGATTGTGCGGCGACCGCCTTTGCATTGCTCTCGTCAGGTGCGGCGATCTCGGAGGCAGCCTCGTCCATCAATCGTCGGAGTTCCTCGACGTTCCTCGACCTCGTCATTACCTCGACGTCCTGGCCGAGTGCGGCGGCCTCGGCCAGCGCCCCGAGCGCACCAGGCGGAAAGGGGGTAGCGCATACGGGGCAGTGCTCGTCATGCTCACCGATGTGCTTGGCGATAGTGGCCAACGCGTCAGCCATCTCGGACGCCTTCCGTCGCGCCGTCGCAAGGTCCGCTTCGGCCACGGTCAGTTCAATCCGGAGCTGTTCCATGATGCCACGGTACTTTTCGGCCGTGAGCTTAGCCTTAGCGGCCGCCGCCTGGGCTTGCGTCGCCGAGGCCTGCGCATCCCGCCACTCCCGTTCAAGGAACGCGAGCCGGCCAGTGCGCTCCACCAAGCGTGCGTCACCGTCTCTTCGCTCTTCAAGCGCAAGCCGGGCCACCTGCCTTCCGCGCGCGGCCTCGAGCGCCGATGCCGCCGCCACGCCCATGGCTTCCGCGGCCTCGCCCGAGACCGCGAGCGACTTCACATGGTCGGCTAAATCGGCAGTCGTGCTCGCCACCTCAGCCATTTCCTCGAGGATTGGGACTAGCGCGCTCGACCGCTCCAGTTTGGCCTCCGCCTTGGCCACCGAGGCTGCCTCAGTTGCAACCTTCTTCTCGACGGCTCTCCCGACGAGCGACGCCTCTGTCAACGCCATGGTGGCTTCGTCCACGGCTCGGCGAGCCGCCGCAGCTGCGGACCCGTCCGGGTCGGAAGCAGCAGCGAGCACATCAAAGCGCTCGATGGTTGAGCTTAGGCCCTCAATCTGTTCCTGGAAGGTGGCGATATCTCTCTGCTCTTGAACGAGAGCCCCATACAACGCGCTCAACCTCCGGGTCGGGTTGGCGAGCGCGATCTGTCTTTGAGCCGAGTCGCCGAACGTCGGCAAAAACGGCATCCTAAGACCAGCCGCGCGGCAGGCTGCCGTGAGTACCTCCAGGTCGTTCGCGGTCTCCACCTTAGTCGGAATGCCTGCCACTCGTGCAGAAGCGCGGAGCCGAGCGAGGCGGGCGGCATCATCTCGCCAGCGCGCGAGAGCCTGCTCTGCGAGCTTGACCTCCTCGGTCTGCTGGGCCGACCGACGACGGAAGGCAGCCGTCGTAGCCGGTCCGCGGAGCGCCGCCCGCACCTGCTCTAGCAGGCCGCTGAAAAAGGCTTCGAGGGTTAGCCAGTTCGTGATTCACTGCGCTTCGATCAGCGTGGGAGTTTCAGGTGCGCGGACAGGACAGCCGAAGCGGCTCGCTGTTTTCCTACGTCGATCTGGAGCATCGGGTTCGCTCGGATCATCCACTGCGTACGATACGGACTTTGGTGAACGAGGCGCTGGCGTCGCTCGACGGACGCTTCGGCGAGATCTACTCGGAGATCGGTCGTCCCTCGATCCCACCCGAGCAGCTTCTACGGGCGATGCTGTTGCAGGCCTTCTACTCGGTGCGCTCC
>JAYVMK010000059.1:0-7147 GCA_043758995.1 Lichenibacterium sp.
CCGAGGGCCAGGACGACGTCGACGTCCTGCGCTCCGTCTCCATCATCGCGGAAGGCTGGGGTCAGCAGCGCGTGAAGATGGGCACACTGGCCTTCATCGGCTCGCACCGCATCAATGGCGTATCGGCGCTCCACACCGACCTGATGCGCCAGACGGTGTTCCGCGACCTCAACACGCTCTATCCGGACCGCATCAACAACAAGACCAACGGCATCACGTTCCGCCGCTGGCTGATGGAGGCCAATCCGGCGCTGACCGCCATTCTGGTCGATGTCCTGGGCCCCCGCGTGCTCGACGACCCGTCCGAGCTCGAGAAGCTCGCCGCTCACGCCGACGATCCGGCGCTGCAGGCACGCTTCAGAACGGCAAAGCGCGACAATAAGGCGGTGCTGGGCCGGATCATCGCGGCACGCACCGGGATCCAGGTCGACCCCGCCGCGATGTTCGACATCCAGATCAAGCGCATCCACGAATACAAGCGCCAGCATCTCAACCTGCTCGAGACGATCGCGCTCTACAATGCCATCCGGGCCGAGCCCTGGCGCGATTGGGCGCCGCGGGTGAAGGTCTTCGCCGGCAAGGCCGCCGCGAGCTATCACACCGCGAAACTGATCATCAAACTCGCCAACGACGTGGCGCGGGTCATCAACGGCGACCCGACGGTGCGGGGCAAGCTGAAGGTCGTCTTCCTGCCGAACTACAACGTGAGCCTCGCCGAGCGCATCATCCCGGCGGCGGACCTGTCCGAGCAGATCTCGACCGCCGGCATGGAGGCGTCGGGCACCGGCAACATGAAGCTGGCGCTGAACGGCGCCCTCACGATCGGCACGCTCGACGGCGCCAATGTCGAGATCAAGGAGCGGGTCGGCGACGACAACATCTTCATCTTCGGTCTCACGGCGGCCGAAGTGGCGGAGCGCCACCGGAGCGGGCTTTCGGCGCGCGAGACGATCGCGGCCTCGCCGCGGCTGGCCGAGGTGCTCGAAACCGTCTCCTCGGGCGTGTTCTCGCCGGACGACATCACCCGCTATCGCGATTTCATCACAGCGTTGTGCGATCACGATCATTTCCTCGTCACCGCCGATTTCGATTCCTACTATGCGGCGCAAAGGCGGGTCGATGCGTTGTGGCGTGACGAGGCGGCGTGGTGGCGCTGCAGCATCATGAACACGGCACGCGTCGGGTGGTTCTCATCCGACCGGACCATCGGCGAATACGCTCGGGACATCTGGAACGTCCCGGTTCGGGCGGCGGAGTAAGGGAGGCACCATGCTCGACAGCGGCTGGCAGGCGAGCGACGGAGATGTCGCCGCCATCGTGGCCGCGCGCCACGGGGACCCCTTCGCGGTGCTCGGGCAGCATGACACGCCGGCCGGAGCCGTGGTGCGGGCCTTCGTTCCCTATGCCGACAGGCTGCTTGCCGTCTCCCCGGACGGCACGGAGCACGAGCTCGAGCAACGCCTGGACGCGCCGGGCTTCTTCGAAGGTCCCGTGCCGGACGGCCGCGTTCGTTACCGCCTCAGAGCCGGGAATCCCGGGGGCACCTGGGATCTCGACAACCCGTATAGCTTCGGCCCAGTTCTCGGCTCGCTCGACGACCACCTCTTCATCGAGGGCACGCATCAGGAGCTCTACCGGCAGCTCGGCGCCCACCCGCGCCAGCACGAGGGGGTGGAGGGCGTGCATTTCGCCGTCTGGGCACCCAATGCTCAGCGCGTCTCGGTGGTGGGCGACTTCAACGACTGGGACGGCCGCCGTCTCGCCATGCGCAAGCGGATCGAGAGCGGCATCTGGGAGATCTTCGCCCCCGGGGTCGCTCCCGGAACGCGGTACAAATACGAAATCCTCGGCCGCGACGGCCGGCTGCTGCCGCTGAAGGCCGATCCCGTCGGCTTCCAGGGCGAACTCCGGCCCTCGACCGCCTCCCAAGTCGTGGACCCGACGCCCTACCGCTGGACCGACCACGCGTATCTGGCGGAACGCGCCGAGGGCGACAAACGGCGGAAGCCCATGTCGACCTATGAGGTCCACCTCGGCTCCTGGAAGCGCAAGGACGGCGGCACCGGCTTCCTGACCTATGCCGAGCTCGCCGACGAGCTCATCCCCTATGCGGTCGACCTCGGCTTCACGCATCTCGAACTGATGCCGGTCTCCGAACATCCGCTCGACGCTTCGTGGGGCTATCAGCCGGTCGGTCTTTTCGCCCCGACGCGGCGCTTCGGCGAAGCGGCCGACTTCGCCGGTTTCGTGAACCGCGCCCATGCGGCCGGTCTTGGAATCATCATCGACTGGGTGCCGGCGCATTTCCCCATCGACGTGCATGGCCTCGCCAAGTTCGACGGCACGTCTCTCTACGATTACGCCGACCCGCGCCGCGGCTTCCACCCCGACTGGAACACCGCCATCTACGATTTCGCCCGGCGCGAAGTGGCGGGCTTCCTCGCCGCCAACGCGGTCTATTGGCTCGATCAGTTCCACATCGACGGGTTGCGCGTCGATGCCGTCGCGTCGATGCTCTACCTCGACTATTCGCGCAAGGCCGGCGAATGGATCCCCAACTGGGACGGCGGCAACGACAACCGCGAGGCCGTCGACTTCCTGAAACGCGTCAACCAGCTCGTCTACGCCACCCACCCTGGCGCCATGACGATCGCCGAGGAATCCACCTCCTGGCCGGGCGTGTCGCGCCCCGTCCACGCCGGGGGCCTCGGCTTCGGCTTCAAGTGGAACATGGGCTGGATGCACGACACGCTGGAGTTCATGGCGCAGGATCCGGTGCATCGCCGCTGGCACTACGACCGGATGACCTTCGGCCTGCTCTACGCCTTCTCGGAGAACTTCGTCCTGCCGCTGAGCCACGACGAGGTCGTGCACGGCAAGAAGTCCATCCTCTCCAAGATGCCGGGTGACGAATGGCAGCGCTTCGCCAACCTCCGCGCCTATTACGGTTTCATGTGGGGCCATCCCGGCAAGAAACTGCTCTTCATGGGCAGTGAGTTCGGCCAGACGGCGGAGTGGAACTTCGACCGGAGCCTCGATTGGCACCTGCTCCAATACGAGGTCCACAAAGGCGTGCAGGATCTCATCCGCGATCTCAATGCGGTCTACAGGGGCACGCGCGCGCTCCATGCCCGCGACTGCGAGCCTGAGGGTTTCCGCTGGGTGGTGGCGGACGACCACGCCAATTCGGTCCTGGCCTGGCTGCGCTTCGGCGAACCGGGCGACGACCCGGTCCTGGTGATCTCCAATTTCACCCCGGTGCCGCGGACCGGTTACCGGGTCGGCCTGCCCTTCGCGGGCAAGTGGCAGGAAATCCTGAACACCGACGCCGGCCGTTACGGGGGCTCGAACCTCGGCAATCTCGGCGGTGTCACGGCCAGGGCCGAGCCCTCGCATGGGCTGCCGGCGTCGGCAGAGGTGGCGTTACCGCCCCTCGCTACGGTATATTTCAAATTCGCGCCGAACGGGGCCGCTTAAGGTTCCGAGTCGCGACCGCCAAGTCAGTCCGGGTACCGGGGGGAAAGAATGTACGAAAGATCGTCCGGCCAAGCGCCGATCTCCCGCAACGCCATGGCCTACGTGCTGGCGGGCGGGCGAGGCTCGCGCCTGCTCGAACTGACGGATCGGCGCGCCAAACCGGCCGTCTACTTCGGCGGCAAGACCCGCATCATCGATTTCGCGCTGTCGAACGCGCTGAACTCCGGCATCCGCCGCATCGCGGTGGCGACGCAATACAAGGCCCACAGCCTCATCCGCCACCTCGGCCGCGGCTGGAACTTCCTGCGGCCCGAGCGCAACGAGAGCTTCGACGTCCTGCCGGCCTCGCAGCGCGTCGACGAGAATATGTGGTACCTCGGCACCGCTGACGCGGTGTACCAGAACATCGACATCATCGAGTCCTACGCACCGAGCTACATGGTCATCCTGGCCGGCGACCACGTCTACAAGATGGACTACGAGAAGATGCTGCAGCAGCACGTCGACTCGGGAGCGGATGTCACGGTCGGATGTCTCGAAGTGCCGCGTCTCGAGGCTTCGGCCTTCGGCGTGATGCACATCGACGAGACCAACAGGATCCTGTCCTTCCTGGAGAAGCCCGAGGATCCGCCCGCCATGCCGGGCAAGCCCGACATCGCCCTGGCCTCCATGGGCATCTACGTCTTCGAGACCAAGTTCCTGATCGAGGCGCTGAAGCGCGACGCCGCCAAGCCCGGCTCGAACCGCGATTTCGGCAAGGACATCATTCCCGAGATCGTCGAGCAGGGCAGAGCCGTCGCGCATCACTTCTCGCAGTCCTGCGTGCGCTCGACCAACGAGAACGAGGCCTATTGGCGCGACGTCGGCACGGTGGACGCCTATTGGGAGGCCAATATCGATCTCACCGCTGTGGTGCCGAGCCTCGACCTCTTCGATCAGGACTGGCCGATCTGGACCTACAACGAGCTGACCGCACCGGCGAAATTCGTCCATGACCTCGACAATCGGCGCGGAGTCGCGGTGTCGTCGCTCGTGGCCGGTGGCTGCCTCGTCTCGGGCGCGGGCATCCACAATTCGCTGCTCTTCACCGGCGTGCGGGTGAACTCCTACACCCATGTCGATCGCACCGTGATCCTGCCCTATTCCAACATCGGACGCGGCGCCCGGCTGCGGAACTGCATCGTCGACGCCAGCGTGCAGATCCCAGATGGCTTGGTGGTCGGCGACGACCCCGAGCTCGACGCGACGCGCTTCCGCCGCACCGAACGGGGCATCTGCTTGATCACCCAGCCCATGATCGACCGGTTGAACGGCTGAGCCGACCGCATGTCCCTCACCGCGACGGCGCCACCCGCGACCGACTTCCTCGCCGACCTCGATGACGGGGTCGCCGAGCTGACCACCTCGAAGGTGATCGAGGTTCTGGCGGTCGCCTCCGAGATCGCTCCCCTGGCGGGGACCGGCGAGAGGGCGGATGCCGTCGGCGCCCTGCCCCGGGCGCTGCAGGCCGAAGGCGTTTCGGTCAGGACGCTCGTGCCCGGCACTCCCGGCGTGCTCGACGCCCTGACGGGGGCCGAAACGGTGGCGACGCTGCCGGACCTGTTCGGCGGCCCTGCCCGGATCCTCGCCGGCGAGGCGGCCGGGCTCGAACTCCTCGTCGTCGACGCCCCCCACCTCTATGCCGGCTCCGGCCATCCCGCTCGGGAAACCGACGAATCCGGCCGGGACGACGATGGCCTCCGCTACGGCGCCCTGGGCCTTGTCGCGGCGCGGATCGGCCTCGGGCTCCTTCCCGACTATCGCCCGGCCATCGTGCATGGCCACGACTGGCCGGCGGGGCTCGCCGCGGCCTTTCTGCATGCGGCCCCGGGCGCCAAGCCCAAGACCGTGATGACGATCCACGATCTGGCCTCTCCGGGTCAGGTCTCACCCGAGACGGCGGAGCAACTCGGCCTGCCGCCCGAGGTTTTGGGGACGGACGGCGCCGACCATCACGGGATGCCGAGCCTCCTCAAGGCCGGGCTGGTCTACGCCGACCGCGTCACCACCGTGTCGCCGACCTATGCGGTCGAGATCATGACGCCCGAGAACGGCCTGGGCTTCGACGCCCTGCTGCGCAGCCGGGCCGCCTCCCTCACGGGCATCCGCAACGGCATCGACGACACCGTCTGGGATCCCGCCCAGGATCCCGACATCGCGGCGCGCTACGCCATCGGCGACATGGCGGGCCGCGCGCTCAACAAGGAGGCGCTGCAGCGCCGCTTCGGCCTCGACGCCGCGCCGGACGCGCTGCTGTTCGGCATGGTCGGCCCGCTCTCGACGCAGAAGGGGCTCGATCTCGTTCTCGACGCCCTGCCGACGCTGTTCGCCGTCGGCGGCCGATTGGCGATCGTCGGCACGGGCGACGCGGCGATCGAGGGTGCGCTGCGCGCCGCGGCCGAACGTCATCCGGGCCGGGTCGGCGTCGTCATCGGCGACGACGAGCCGCTCGCTCATCTCATGCAGTCCGGTGCCGACGCCATCCTGACGCCGTCCCGCGTCGAGCCGTGCGGCCGGACGCAACTCTGCGCGTTGCGCTACGGCGCCGTTCCGGTCGTGGCCCGCGTCGGCGGTCTCACCGATACCGTCGTCGACGCCAACGAGATGGCGCTGGCGGCGGGATGCGCCACCGGCATCATGGTCTCGCCCGTGACGCTCGCGGCGCTCGACGTCGCCATCCGCCGGACCGCCGAGATCTACCGCGACCCGGAGGACTGGGCCGGCATGGTGGTGGCCGGCATGGCCACCGACGTCTCCTGGCGCCGGCCCGCCCGCAAGCTGGCCGCGCTCTACCGCGATCTCCTGACACCCCCGACCGCCGACGCCGGAACGCCGCTATGACCCTCGTCACGACAACGCCCTTCACCGACCAGAAGCCCGGCACCTCCGGCCTGCGCAAGAAGGTGCCGCAGTTCCAGCAGCCGCATTACGTCGAGAACTTCGTCCAATCGATCTTCGACAGCCTCGACGGCTTCGCCGGGCAGGATCTCGTCATCGGCGGGGACGGCCGTTACTTCAACCGCGAGACGATCCAGACCGCCATGAAGATGGCGGCCGCCAACGGCTTCGGCCGGGTCATCGTCGGGCGCGGCGGCATCCTGTCGACGCCGGCGGCCTCGAACCTCATCCGCGTCCGCAAGGCCTTCGGCGGCATCATCCTCTCGGCCAGCCACAATCCCGGCGGGCCGGACGGCGATTTCGGCATCAAATACAACGCCTCGAACGGCGGCCCGGCGCCGGAGAAGATCACCGACGCGATCTTCGCCACGACCAAGTCCATCACCGCCTACAAGATCGTCGAGGCGCCCGACGTCGATCTCGATGCCATCGGCGAGACGACGCTCGGGCCCATGGTGGTCGAGGTCGTCGACCCCGTGGCCGAATACCAGGCCCTCATGGAGAAGCTCTTCGACTTCCCCCGGATCCGGGCGATGTTCGAGGGCGGCTTCCGCATGACCTTCGACGCCATGTCGGCGGTGACGGGCCCCTATGCCCACGCCATCCTCGAAGGCGCGCTCGGCGCGGCACCCGGCACGGTCATCAACGGCACGCCCCTGCCCGACTTCGGCGGCCACCATCCCGATCCCAACCTCGTCCACGCCAAGGGGATCTACGATCTCGCCATGGGGCC
>JAYVMK010000060.1:0-4332 GCA_043758995.1 Lichenibacterium sp.
GATCGTCGTCCACCCTCGCGACGTGGCAATCCTCGCTGTAACGAGCGCCGATGTCACTCGCTGGCGCGACAAAGCCGGCCCAGATCGACGTGGCAGCGCCCTGAGCCATCGACTTCCATGTGAACGCCGAGGCTGCCGACGGCTGAGCTGCGATCAGCTTACGGGTCGTCTCTGTGAGGACGGCTCCCGGATGCACGGCTGTCGCTCGTACGCATCGGCCTTTGTGGCGTTGATCGAACGACACCGCAAAAAGAATCATCGCCGTCTTGGACCGGCGGTAGGCGACCAGCGGATCGTATGATGTACGCTCGAAATTTGGGTCAGCTAGATCCACATCCGCGCCTCGATGACCGGCCGATGACACTATCACAACACGGCTATCTGAGCGGAGTAGTCGAGCCAGGCGGTTCACCAGCACAAAATGGCCAAGATAATTGGTCGCGAAATGCGTCTCGAAACCATCGACGGTCCGCTCGAACGGCACCGCCATGACGCCGGCATTGGCGATAATGGCGTCGAAAGGCTCCGCCGTCGCGATAAGCGCTTCGGCGCAGGTGCAGACGCTCGACAGCGACGAGAGATCGAGTTTCACCAGTTCCATGTCGCTTCGAGATGCAAAGGTCCCGGTTGCAGCTTCTCCCTTCGCAATGTCGCGCGCGGTGCCGACAACGGTCGCCCCATGCGCGGCCAGGGCACGGGCTGTCTCCACGCCGACCCCGGAGGAAACGCCCGTTACCAGGACACGCTTACCGCTCAGGTCGCGGCCATCCAACACGTCATCCGCCGTCGACGTTGCGCCATAGTTCATCTGCATTCTCCACTGGAAACCCCGTCCTTCAGGTCGGGGAGGAAAGTGGTTGCGCGTTCCACGCGTCAGGCCTGAGACCGCGTCGCGTAGCGACGCCCGTCGGCCCGTTGCAGCCTGTGGCAGTGCCGGTGGGAGACACCCTGGATCGTGGTCTCACCGGTCTGTATGTTGAACGAACCTGTCGATCGGACGGCGATGCGTCCCATCCATGTTCCGATTTTCTGACCGCTAGAGACGACGGCCTTGACGAGGTCTCCGGTCCGGAAGCCGCGTACGTCTTTCGTTCGCGGGAGGTAGCCGCGCGGGAAACCAAACCTATCAACGCGGGTGCGGCAATAGCTGCCGCGTCCCATGGAGTCGATGAGCAGTGTCGGCTTCTCCCATCCGGAGATCGTCTCGACGATGCCGACGCAGGCGGCGTCGAGCGCGTATGTCTTGGGCACACTGAACCGATGTCGGTTCCACTTGGTCCGCCCGCCCGTCCCGATGGCGACCGGTAGCCCGGTCGCTTTCAGGGCCGTGAACAGCGCCCATCTGGTCGTATTCACGGCCGCGGCGTCGCGCAGTGGCGCCTTCGCGTGGGACAGGATGTCGGCAAGGCGTCTCGCGTCTGTGACGAAGTCGCGGATGTCCCGAGCGCCCTTGTCACGGTTGCAGGGTACACACGCGAGCGTCAGGTTCGAAGGACGGTCGGAACCGCCCTTCGACCGCGCCTCGATATGGTCGATCTCGATCGGGATGCCGCTCTTGTCACAATAGGCGCAATGGCGGCCCCACTTCTCGAGGACGTATTCACGGATCTCGTAGCCAGCGAGTGTGCCTTGCTGACAGCCGGTCCCGGAGATGCCAGGATTTTGGATTGCCTGCGTGTCGAAGCGAACGAGCTCGACGGCGAGGGCGGCGATGGGCGCCCAGCGACGGAGGCGCGCGACTTCGCTACTGGTCGTGTCGACTCGATGTCGGAGCGATGGCGCTAGCCAACCTTTGGACTTTGGCCTGTTGTTGAATCGCTTCTGTCGGTATCGCAGCGACGCACGACGGTGACGTCGATGTCCGCGACGCGCTGTAAGCGCGTCGCGGATGCGGCCTCCGCGATGGGTCAGTTCGACGAGGTTAATGACATGGGTCGTGTCATCCTGGTCGGTTCTGACCACGGCGATCCCGGTCGTCTTCGATCCGGGATCGATTTTCACGGTCAGCGGCTGCAAATCGCACTCCTCGATCTTTCTGTCGACGAGCCGGATCACGAAGGGTTTTACCCGATGAATGCGGGCTCGTCCTTGCTCAAGGAGCAGACGTGCCCGTTTTTCGCTGCAGGGCATCAGCGGCCGTTGGTTCTTGTCGAGGACGTACACTGCCATCGACGTCCTCCTTTTTTCAGGTGCCCTTACGGGCCTTGTGACGGGAGCTGCCGGATGGCCGCTCCGCTCCCCTCGCCAATGTCACCGGCCGGGTGGGCCGCCTTTTGGCGGTCCGGGCCACGACGGAAGAGGCTTTACCTTTCCGCTTGCTCGTCGTGGCCTTTGAGAGGTCGGGGCTGAGGAAGCACCCCGACGTCAGTCTGCTGGCCTACCGGTGACGGAGCTCCCGGCGCGTGCGCCGGGGGCCAAGGCTGGTCAGTTTGACTCTTTTCCCATTTCTAGGATTCAAGCCCGGTCCTTCAGGGCCGGGTAACTGACGCCATCACCAACTTCCACGAACCCCAACAATAGGTATCAGCCGCCACCTACCCCGCGTTAGCCCGGTCGGGCGGGAGGCGGCGTGAAGATGTTCACGAGGTGCCCGTCGGGATCGCGCAGAAGCATTGAGCGATTACCCCAGGGTTGATCGGTCGGCTCCAAAACCCACTGCGTGACGACGCTTGAAAGCCGCGCTCGTTCAGCGTCCACGTCCTCGACCTCAAATTCGATAATCGCAGAGCGGTTCTGACCGGCAACTGCGGCACCCGCATTATCTTTGACAACCGATCGCTCGCTGCAGATGGCAAGTGTGGTCCCGCCGACGTTCAGTTCCATGAAGTCCGCAAAGCCCAGCGGTGTCACTCCGGTCAAATTTTCGTAGAATCCGGCTAGGGCATGAACGTCAGCGGTGACGAGGCGGATCGAGGCGAAGCGCATGGGCGACCTTTCAAACATCATTGGTAAGTTGTGATACGGTACAGTAGCGTTAAAGATTTTGCAAGGATGGTGACACGACGGTAGTGTCTCAGTTTGAAAACGAGACGTTAAGCCTTCTGGACTCCTAATCTTGCGAGCCATTCCGATCCTGGGCATAACCAGAACGTGTCATCGCATTTGATCAGGACCTTCAAGTTTTCCCTTCGCCTCAACGAGGCGGAGAAGCACGCAATGGCGGCGGAACTCGAACGCCAGCGCACCTTTTACAATGCAGCCCACCAGGAGCGTCAGGATGCCTACCGCTGGGCCTGCGGCCAAGCAGCGTTACTCGGCCTAGCCAGGCCGAGTAAGACCGCGTTGTCGGCCATAGAAGTCGAGCCCCTCGACCCCAAGCAGCGTAAGGCGCACGCCGCGCTTCTGGCTTGGCGAGCGCCAGACGCCTACTCCCAGAAGGCGTCCATGACCCTGGGTTCACAGAGAGCCTTTCTCGGCGAGATCGTACATGACGCAGCAAGCCTCATGACACGTTGGACCATCGACCGCCTAGAGGCGGCGTGGCAGGCCTTCTTCGCGCGATGCGCGAAAGGCCAGACGCCAGGGTTCCCAAGCTATCGGTCCATGAACCGATGGCGCTCCTTCGGATGCTCCGAACTATCGGACACGTCCCTCGTCCGTCCCACAGGAAAGGTCATCGGTTCCCGCGCCCTTGGCTTTCAGAAGGTGCCTAACCTCACCAAGCCGCTCGCGGTGCGCATGCATCGCATGCTGCCGGAAGGAGCAAAAATATGCTCTGGCACATTCACTCGGGCGGGAGGCCGTTGGACGGTCGCCCTTGCGTGCCGGATACCCGTCACCCACGGTTGCGAGACCAACGAGCAATTACTCGGCATCATGCCCGACGAGATCGTGGCCTATGACGCCGGCGTCGCCTTCCAGGCGACGGACGACGCTGGGCGCCGATATCCGAACGCTCGCCAACAGGCGAAACAGAGCAAGCATGTCCGCGTTGCGTCGAGGCGCCTCGCCCGGGCGAAGCGTGGGTCACGGAATCACACCCGCGCCGTCGCAAGGTTAGCGTCGATCAAACGACAGGAGGCCAACGGACGTTCGACTGCTAGCCGTCAGAACGCCGCCGCGATCGTCAGTGACGCGCTGAAAAAGAACGTGCGAGCCATCGCCCGTGAGGACCTGAATATCCTATCCATGATCCGCTCGGCTGCAGGGACCACCACCAAGCCGGGTAGTAACGTCGCCCAGAAGCGCGGCCTCAATCGGTCCATCGCCGATGCGGCGCTGGCACAGTTTGCCAAAGACGTGGAAGGCAAGGCTGAAAGAGCCAGTCTCCGCGTTATCGTCGTTGACCCGCGACATACGAGCCTGAGATGCTCGGGTTGCGAAAAAGTCGAC
>JAYVMK010000061.1:0-3588 GCA_043758995.1 Lichenibacterium sp.
TATTGTTCCTGTTCAAGGCCGGCTTCATCCGCCACGATCTCCATTCGATGATCGCCTGGTCAGGTCTGGCGCTTCTCGGCACCATGCTGGCCTGCAGCCACCTGCCCCGACGCGCGGCTCTCGCCGTCACGGCGGCTGCCGGCTTCCTGGTGCTGGTTTATCAGCCGATCGTCACCGTCCGGCAAAGCGTGCGCGTCGACCGCGGCGCGGCTCTCGTCGGCCTGTATCGCGACTGGTTCGTCGATACGCCGCGCCACGAGATCGCGGCAGCGGCCTCCGGTATCGCCGACCCGACGGGCTTCCGCGCGATGCTGGACACCGACAAGGCTGCAGCCTGGGCGGGGATTGCGGCAAACGCGCCCCTGCCGTCGCTGCCGGGCACGGTCGATATCCTGCCGTCCGACCAGGCGCGGGTCCTGGCGGCGAGCCTCGCCTATCGCGGGCGCCCGAGTTTCCAGGAATATTCGACCTATACGGCGAACCTCGCCGAGGCCAATCGCAACTTCCTCAAAGGTCCGGATGCGCCGCGCTGGATGTTGTTCGGTCCGGAATCCCCGCTCGGCTACATGGGCATCGACGGGCGCTATCCGTCGCTTGCCGAGGGACCATTATGGCCCGACCTGCTCAGCCTCTACCGGCCTGACCACCGGATTGGAGATCTCATCGCACTCGAACGGCGCTCCACGCCGGCATCGGTGCAGTTTGGCCCGTCGCGACGTCTCGCGACCGGGTTCGGAGCCTTCACGTCCGTCAGCGACGCGGGTCCTCTCTGGGCCACACTCGACGTCCGGCTCAATCTCGCAGGGCGGATCCTCTCGGCGCTTTTCCGCCCACCGCTTTTGACCCTGGCGGTCAAGCTCGACGATGGCAGCGAGCGGCGCTTCCGCTTGGTGCCGGCCCTGGCGGCAGCCGGTTTTCTTCTGACGCCACTGGTCGAAAACAGCTCCGACTACGAGGAACTGGCTGCGGATCGCCCCGCAGGCGCCGGCCGACGCGTGACGGCGCTTTCCGTCGAGGTCTCGCCTTCGGGACGCTGGTTTTACCAACCCGCGATCGGCGCGACGCTGCGCACCCTGGATCTGTCGGGCCTTCGTCCCGGCGAGGCGTCACCGCCAGCCGCCGCGACCGCCTGGGAGACGCTGACCGAGGCCGAAACGGTTGTGGACGACAGAGTGCGGGTGCCCGCCTCCGGCATGCTGACTGTGCCGATGCGACGTCTGCCGGTCGTCGCCGGTCAGCGCCACATCGCTTTGGAGGCGGGCTCCGGGCGAGGCGCCGAGCCCGTCTGCTTTGCCGTCCTTCCGGCAGACGGCACGGGTCAGGAGCTATGGCGAGGATGCAGCACACCGAGCGCGAGCCCCACCGACACGCATCAGGTGCTGTCGATCGACGTGCCGGACAGCATCACCGAAGTGGCTCTCTCGGCATCCTGCGCCGGTCGGTGCGGCGCCTATTGGACGGCGCCCACCACTGCGGCGCGGCCTTGACGCCGAAGACTGCCGGCCACTTGCACGCGACCGGCGGTCTCCGGACGGGTTTACATTTCGCCCTGGCCGCCTTGCTCGCCAGCAACCTGGCGCGATCCTGCCGCCGGGGGCTCGCGATTCCAGGTCAGTGTGGAGATCGTCCAGGCAGCGCCGACCTTTTGCCACACGAGAATGTAGCGGAACATGGCGCGCTCGCCGCTCTGCTTGCGACGCATGCTGAGGCTCCCGACATCGCGCACCACGCCGTCCCCGAGCGGGTCCATATCGGTCGAGAGCATCTGGACGCCCTCGTTGGCCATGGCGAGATTGCGCAGAGCCTCGACGACGCGTTGCCCCTTCGAAATCGGCCGCGCCGGTGGCAGAAGCAGGCTGCCGTCCGTCACGAGAGCCGTGATCGAGGATATGTCGGACCGGTTGAGGCCGCGGACCAGAAGGTCGGCCGCAGCCTCGATCGCCCTGATGTCCTCGCGTTGATTGTCCATGGTCTGTCTCCTCCTCGGTCCGGTCAGGCGGCGAGCTTACGAACGTCGTTCATCCAGGCTTTGTGGGTCTCGAAGAAAGCATCGCCGCGCTTCGGGTCGATCTGGAAGCCGAACGAAATGGCGCTGCGGAAGCCAGGACCTTCGACGGGCGTGGTGGCGTGGATCACCTGAGAGGCGAGGTTCAGCCAGGCATCGCCGACCGACACCGAGATGGGGACGTTTTCCATCAGCGGAATGCAGCCGCCGGGCTGGCTCACCAGGACGTTGATGCGGACGTGGCGCTTGCCGGGCAGGTCCGGGTCGGTGTGAGGATGGATCGAGCCCCCCTCGGTGATGTAGCCGACGAAATCCTTGAGGTTCGGCGGCACCACGTAGTCACCGAGATCGAAATGCTGCGCCAGCTTCTGCTTCATGGCGTAGAGCACTTGGTCGCCGTCCGGCGACACGTAGTCCATCTTCATGAACTTGCGGGCGCCACCGGCCTTGTTGCCCTGAAACTCGTCCATATTCCGCTGGATGAGCGCGTTGACGTAGTCGCAGAAACTGTCGGGGACAGCCTGTTTCAGGGTGAAGGGGTAGAGCTGCGGCTCGATCATCGTAACACTCCGGAGATTGGGGGTAGGCGCTTGGCATCGAACCGCTTCGGTCGACCTCATGCGCCAACGGCTCCATCGCGGCCCGTCATCTTGGAACCCGCGCTAGATCAGCGTGAGCTTAAACTCATTCGCGCAACTTGCCATCCCTGATAGGGAGCGGGTGTTCCGACTCATGGCCAGACACCTTCAAGTTGTAGCCGTCTCTCCACCTTTGCAGGATGGGAGTTCAGGGCCTTGACGGCCAACGCGTGGCTGATCGGCTTCTGCCTGATCGCACCCTGTATTGGGATCGCACGCGTCGACGCCGATGGAATCATGTGGCGCCACGCCAGACGCGTCTCGGGTCGCCCACCCGTCGCCGCTTCGCCGCGATAGCCCTTCGGCTGCGAAACATGCGCGATGCAGACACGCCCGGCGAGCGGAGCGGGATGATGTTCGACCTCGCGTCAGGCGAGCCCCGTCACTCATCGTCACCGGAGAGGAGGCATCGAGAATCCCCGCCCCGCACATCCACCCGATGCCGATCAGCCCTTCTTTTTGGTGATCGGCTCGGTCTGACCCTTGGACATCAGGCCCATCGGCGTGTCCGGCGCGGCCTTGGCCTTGGCATCCTTCTTGGGCTTCTTCTTTTCTTTGTTGCTACGCTGCTCACCGCTCGCCATGGCGACTCTCCCTCGACCCACATTCGATATCGGCACGGCGTGCCGATCGTTTCAGCATAGGCTTCGATCGCAGGAGCAAGCTAGGGGGTCATTCGCCGAGCAGCGTCAGGTCGACATCGCCGAAGCTCGCTGTCAGCTTGGCCTCGTCGAAATCGCCCGTGTTGGGATCGCCGGAGCGGCTGAACGCCAAGGCACCCGCATGTTTGGACGCGGCCACCTGCGCGCGGCGCCGTGCGCTTTCGGCATTGGGGGCTTCCGCGGGCTCGAGCGGCACCAGAGCGCCTTCTTCGTCCCGGGCGAAGGCGATCACGACGTGATAGGTGATGGCCATGGACTTGGCGTCAGACGCCCTGCAGCGCTG
>JAYVMK010000062.1:0-3370 GCA_043758995.1 Lichenibacterium sp.
CGGTCGGAGGCATCGCCGGCATGGGGCGCTACGCCCCCGGCCGGCGCCAGTTCGGCGAGATAGGTGGTGCGGGGCTTGGTGTTGAGCTCGCCCAGCAGCGCGTAGTTGCGCGGATCCTGCCGGGCGGAGCGCACCGCACTACCCTTATCGTTGAGGTCGCCGAAGGTAATGGCCCGCGTCGGGCAGGCGCCCTGGCAGGCGGTCTGAACGGTGCCGTCGGCGATCGGCGCGCCCGACTTGTCCGACTCGATCCGTCCCGCGGCGATCCGCTGGACGCAGTAGGTGCATTTCTCCATGACGCCGCGGGAGCGCACCGTGACTTCGGGGTTGCGCTGAAGCTGCGTCACCGGCGCCATGTCGCCGGTATAGTCGAGGTAGTTGAAGTGCCGGACCTTGTAGGGGCAGTAACCCGAACAGGCGCGGGTCCCGATGCAGCGGTTATAGACCATGAGGTTGAGCCCCTCCTGATCGTGCAGCGTCGCCTCGACGGGGCAGCCGACCTCGCAGGGTGCTTCCTCGCAATGCATGCACGGCACGGGCTGGAAGTGCGTATCGGGATCGTCGAGCCCGGCGCCGGTCTTCAAACCCGAATAATAGCGGTCGACGCGCAACCAGTGCATCTCGCGCCCGACCGCCACCTCCTTCTTGCCGACGATCGGGATGTTGTTCTCGGACTGGCAGGCGATCACGCAGGCATTGCAGCCGATGCAGCGGTCCTGGTCGATCACCATGCCCCAGGCGCGGCCGTCACCGTGGTGATCGGCGTAGAAGGTGGGTAGGTCGGCCGGCGTCCGTTCGATCTCGGGTCCGTCGAGGCGCTGCACCTTGACGAAGTCGTGTCCCTCCAGGGTCGAATGATCCTGCGTGGTCACGAGGCGGACGGATTTGCCGAGCTTGCTCAGCGTGGCGCCAACCCGCCGCCAGGGCGAGGCCTCCTGGCGCAGCGGATAGGCGCTGTAGCCGAGCCCGCTGAACAGCATGTCGGGCACCGCCCGGCCGTAGCCGAGGAACAGCGTCACGGTATTGGCGGCTTGGCCGGGCAAGATCCAGACAGGGCCCTCGACGCCGCTGTCGCCCAAACCGATCCGCACCATGGCGCCCGTGGCGAGCCCCTCGCGCTCGGCCAGCGCGGGGCTGACCGCTACGACATTGTCCCAGACTACCTTGGTCAGCGGCTTCGGCAGTTCCTGCAGCCAACCATTGTTGGCGAAGGCGCCCGTCCAGACGGAAGGATCCGGACGGAACTCGATGTCGAGCGTGCCGGAGGCGGCAGGCTCCTCCGCCGGAGCGGCGGCGGCCGATGGTGCGGAGACCAGCGACGCGGCCTCGGCCGGAAAGGCCGAGCCGGCGACGAAGCCGTCGAGCAGCGTCTTGCGCCAGAAGGCGTCGAAGTCCGCAGGATCTCGTCCATTGGCGTAGTAATCCTGCAGGATCTTGAGCCCGTCGCGCGGCTCGGCCTCGACCAGCAGCGACAGGATTTCGATGTCGCTGCGGCCGTTGTAGATCGGCTGGATGGTCGGCTGGTAGAGGCTCACCGTCCCGTCCCAGGCACGGGCATCGCCCCAGGATTCGAGCGGATGCGCTCGCGGCAGATGCCAATCGGCGTAGACGGCCGTCTCGTCGACCGTCGGACCGGCATGGATGCGCAGCGGCACCTTCTGCAGGGCTCCGGCAAAGTTCAGGTCGCCCGGTGCCGTATAGGCCGGGTTGGTGTCGAGCATGACGAGGCTCGTCACCGCGCCCGCCGCCATGTCGGCCACGAGCGGCGCGAAATCCTCGGCTGTGGCCACCACCGGCGCCGTGAAGAAGACCGAACCACCGTTGTTGCCGAGCGCATCGTTCAGCCGATGCGCGGCGTCGTGGATGGACGCCGGCTGCGTGGCGCCGACCGCTACGATCCCCCTGCCCCGCGCGGCCGCCAGAGCCGCGCCGGCGCGCGTCACCCAGGCTCCGAGGGGATCACCGGCGGCCGGCTGCGTCGGCGCGGCGATCTCGGCCCGAAGCCGGTCGATCAGGCCGGCGAGGTCGGCGGAGCCGATCGCCAGGTGATGATCGGCCTTGGCGCTGGAGAGGTTCGGCGTCGACGAGGCCGTGTAGAGCGTGAGCAGCCGGCCGGACTTGGCCGAGGCTTGTCGGGCCTCGACCCAGTCGCGGGACGTGCCGATCTGGTGAGGTCCATGGTCGAGCAGGTCACCGTCGAGCGCCACCACGACATTGGCCTTGGCGAAATCGTAGCGCGCCTGCAGCGGACGCCCGAAAGCGGCCGTTGCGCCGGCCACGGCGGCCGAAGCCGTCGGCGCGTGAACGTGCCACCTCATCTTCGGATAGGCCTGCCGCATCGCCGCGATGCCGGCGAGCAGGGTCGGCGAGGTGACGGGCCCGGTCAGCAACCGAAGCCCCTGCCCGCCGTCTGACTTGATGGCCGCGAGCCGTCCCACCATGGCGCCGCGGAACGCGTCCCAGGAGGAGATGCGATTGAGGTAGCGCACGGTCTGCGACCGCAGCGGATCGTAGAGGTCGAGGATCGAGGCCTGGGCGAAGATGTCGGATCCGCCCCGGCTCCAGGGATGGCGATCGTTGCCTTCGATCTTCAGCGGACGCCCGTCGAAGGTCGTGACGGTGGCACCGTTGGCGATCCCGTCGAGCAGCGTCGCGGACGTATAGACCAGCGGCGTCGCGGGCTCGATGCGCTCCGGGTTGCGGACGTAAGGGACCTCGCGGCTGTGCGGGTTGCCGCCCTCTTCGGAACAAGCCGACAGGCCCGCCATGGCGAAGGAGGCCGCCATGAGCCGGAAGAACTGCCGCCGATCCGGCCCATCGGCCAGCCGCGCCGCGGTCGGGAATTCCTTGGCCATGAAGTCGCGGAAGGCGGGCGTGTCGGCCACGGATTCCAGGCTGCGCCAGAGCGCCGGGCCGTCACCGCCCTCGAGGCGGGCACGGAGCGCGCCGATGTCGTGCGGGGCGCTCATCAGCGGTGACAGATCGAGCAGTCGCTGAGCCGTCCCGGCCCGGCGATATGGTACTCGGCGACGAGTTCACGCCCACGCGTGTCCTGGTCGGAGGGGGGTGACCAATCCATGTTCCACACCTCTCCGCGCGGTCGCACGAACTTTTCGGGGTTGCGATGGCAGTCGAGGCAGAACTCCATCTGGAAGCTCTTGGCCTTGTAGGTGAGTTGCATGGAATCGACCGCGCCGTGACAGCTCGTGCAGCCGATGCCTTTCTGGATGTGGATCGAGTGATTGAAATAGACGTAGGAGGGCAGCTGGTTGAGCCGGGTCCAGACGAGCGGCATATTGCGGGCGAGGCTGTTGCGCACCGGCGCCAGCATCTCGGACCCGGTCCAGATCTGCGAATGGCAGGTCATGCA
>JAYVMK010000063.1:0-8545 GCA_043758995.1 Lichenibacterium sp.
AGCGTCTGGGCTCAAGATCCTGCAGTCCCGCGCTCGCGTCGATCTGCTGGTCACCGATGTCGGCCTGCCTAACGGCATGAACGGCCGGCAGGTCGCCGAAGCGGCTCGACTGCTGCGGCCGGACCTGAAGGTGCTGTCCATCACCGGCTATGCCGAGAATGCCGTGGTGAGTAACGGCCACCTCGACCCGGGCATGGCGGTGTTGACCAAGCCCTTCGCCGTCGACGATCTCGCAGCCAAGATCCGCAGTCTCATCGAGGGATGAGATGGTCGGGGGACGCGCTGCAAACGCGATAGGCGCCCGGTTGTCAAGCAACGGCCGGGCGTGGGTTGGGAGCGAGCCTTCTAAGCCAGGTCATGTGATCGGCCGTGATGCGTAGAGGCAGGCCCGCATCGAACAGATCGCTCGCTACGGCTTCGAACGTGGATCGGTGACGGTAGAACCGTGCCATGCGATCGGTGGCGTCGCCACTGACGGTACTCTCGATCGAGTCCAAGGCGCCTTGCTGAACGTGACACCGCACCACTCGGGCGTTGGCTTTCATCGCGAAGCTGAGGTGATGACCTTCGTCTTGGGGCGGAACGTCAATTGGCAACAATGGCATGGCGTAACCCGCCTGTCCTCTTAATTAGCCGCGCGTCAAAGCGGCATTTATGATCGACGTCCACAAAGATTAATTGTTCCAGCTATGAATAACTTTCGGTCATAGGGGCATCAAGTCGAGGTACTTTGGTTGTCATCCCGTTGCGGTGTGCGATCGCGCATGCCGTGAACGTTAGGGCAGGTTTTTACGTCGAGCGCCAACGGCACGGACACGACCGCGACGAGCGGCGTCTTGCTCACGGTGAGGCGATCGTCACCGCACCGAAGTCGGCGGCGATGCGGACTGCCTTGATGAGTTCGCCGTTGTTGCCGCTCACCGAGGAGCAGAACACGACATCGCCGCGCTCCACCGTGGCGGCGAGCATCATCTGCATCTGGTGGTCGCTGCTCGTGTTGATGCGAAGGCCGAGGCGAAACAGGCGATTGTGCATCTCCTCGATCAGCCAGCTCGACACCCCGCCGCTGCCGAACACGGAAATGATCCGGCTGCGGGTCAGCAGGTCGATGGCGCGGTCCAACTGGTCCATGTCGATGCTGCGCTGCGCCTCCAGGATGGCGCGCTGGCCGCGCATCACGACGCGCTGGCTGACTTCCGCCAGCGTCGAGCGGCCACACCCAGCCCACCATGAAGCCCAGGAAGGGGCTTCGGTCTCGGCCTACCTCCAGGTCACCGCCAGACGCACCCAGATTTGCGGGTGTCGCCGACGTCGACGGCCCACCCGACGGCCCGTCACAGTCGCTCTGCCGTGTTGTTAGCGAACCACGGTCTCTCATTCATCGAAGGGCGGCGTCGCTTCGCTCTGAGCGTCCGTTTTGCAGGACAGGCAGTTTCGCTCCGGCAGTCCGACATGGGTCGACTCCTGCCGAACTCCGACGTACCCACACCGGACGGCGCATTGCGACGCTGTCCCCTCCGCGCAGCAGGCTAGTTAAGAGTCTTTGGGTAGGCAGAAAGGCTCGGTGAAGGCCGATGATAGACGACGCAGTCTCGCGATGGGCAACGCAGACGGGCACATCTCCGACCGCCCTCACCACTGATGAGGAACTTTCAGTTGGGACTGCCGCACATTAGCATGGCCCATGCAAGCCCCCGTGCCTGAACGAAGGCTGGCACCACGCGCTCTGGCGGCACATTTCCTGCTGCGACCCTGTTGCCCCATATCAGCTGCCGAGCTGAGCGCGGAGCCCTTCGGCCAGCTCGCACAGCAGCAGGCGGCATGAGGTCGCGCCAGCATCGAGATGGCCGCGCGAGCGCTCGCCGAGGCGGCTGGCGCGTCCGATCTTCGCCACCATGTCCCGTGTCGCCTCGAGGCCCTGCCCAGCTGCTTCGTCCATGGCGTCCAGACAGGCCGAGAACGTGCCGTCCCGCGCCGCCTCGGCTTCAAAGGCTGCTAGCGCCGGGACCAGCACGTCGACGAGGCTCTTGTCGCCCGGGTGACCGTCTCCGAGGTCCATCACGGCGGAGACGCCGGCCCGCAGCATGGCGGCGAAGCCATGCCGATCCAGCGTGGCGCGTCCACGCAGAAAAGTCGACATGTCAAGGAAGAAGCTGCCATAGAGCGGCCCCATGGAGCCGCCGATTTCGTCCAGCAGGGTCTCGGCCAGCACGCCGAACCCGTCGCCGAGGCTCTTGGAACCAGCCTCAAGCTTTTGGCCCGCGCGCCGGAAACCTTTGCTCATATTGACGCCGTGGTCGCCGTCGCCGATGGCGCCGTCGAGCGTGTTGAGGCGGTCGGCATTGGCGACGATGACCCGGACCATGGCGCCAAGGATCGGGCTCGCCGTCCGAAGGTCGATCTCGTCAGACATCACGCGTCTCCCGTCACTGTGAGGCCGATCGAGCGCGCCTTGACGCCGATCAGGCGATCGAGTTCGCCATCTAGACGGGTGATCGTCACCGATGCTCCCATCATCTCGAGCGAGGTGAAGTAATTGCCAACGAAGCGATGCCGGATCGTGATCCCCCGGTCCGCCAGGATCTCGGCGATGTGGCCATAGAGGATGTAGAGTTCCATCACAGGGGTCGCCCCGAGGCCGGAGATCAGCACGGCGACATCGTCCCCTCGCTCGAAAGGCAGGTCCGGCAGCACCGTTTCCAACATGGTGGCCGCCATGGCGCGGGCTGGCTCGATCGCCCGGACCGCGATGCCCGGCTCGCCATGGTGGCCGATGCCGACCTCCATGGTACCGTCCGCGATCTGGAAATTCGGCTTGCCGGCCGCCGGGATGGTGCAGGGCGTGAGGCCGATCCCGACGCTACGGGTTGCGTCGATGGTCTTCTGCGCCACGGCGATCACCGCTTCGAGATCGGCACCCTCGGCGGCGAGCGCCGCCGCGGTCTTCCACATGAGGACCTCACCGGCGACGCCGCGGCGCTTGCCGCGTTCGCCGGGAGGCGCCGAGGCGGCGTCGTCGTTGGCCACGACCGTCCTGACCTCCAGCCCGTCGCGCGCCGCGAGCCGGACCGCCATCTTCACGTTCATGTTGTCGCCGGCGTAGTTGCCGTAGAGGCAGGCCACGCCGCGACCGCCGTCGGCCGCCTTGAAGGCGGCCTCGAAGGCACGGGCTGTCGGGGATGCGAAGACTTCGCCGATCGCGACGGCATCGAGCAGCCCGGGCCCGACATAGCCCACGAAGGCCGGCTCGTGGCCCGAGCCTCCGCCCGTGACGATGCCGACCCGACCCGCGGATCCCGCGCCTGCGACCCGGATCGCGCGCGGATGCGCGGTGCCGGCCAGCAGATCGGGGTGGGCGAGCTTGAGGCCCGCCAGGGCGTCCTCGACGACATCGTCGGGGTCATTGATGATCCGGTTCATGGGGCCTCGCCCTTATTGAATGGTGTAGCCGCCGTCGATGGCGAGGTCGGCTCCGTTGATCATGGCGGCGGCCGGGCTCGCCAGGTAGAGCGCCGCCAGCGCGACCTCCTCGGGCTGGGCGAAGCGCCGCGTCGGAATCAGCTTCTTCATCGCCTCACCCACCTCCCCGGCCCAGGCCTTGCGGCCCAGTTCGGTCTCCACCACGGTCGGGCTGATGCAATTGACCGTGACGCCGTGAGGTCCCCATTCGAGCGCCATCACCTTGGTCATTCCCACGATCGCGGCCTTGCTGGCGCAATAGGCGACGTGGGACTGGAGCGCCACGCTGGCAGCCTGCGACGCCATGTTGATGATACGCCCCCTGCCCCGCGACATCATGTGGGCACCGACGGCCTGGGAGAAGAGGAACGGGGCCGTGAGGTTGACGGCCAGGGTCAAATCCCAATCGGTCAGGCTCGCCTCGCTGGCCGGCGCGAGCCGGACGATGCCGGCATTGTTCACGAGAATGTCGAGGCTGCCGAACCGCTTGACCACCTCGTCGACGACGCGCGCCGGCGCGCCGGTCTCGGTGACGTCGACCGACAGAGCGAGATGGTCCGGGCCGAGGCGCTTCGCCGAAACGTCGACGCCGGCATCGCGGTCCACCAACGCGACGCGGGCTCCATTGGCGACGAAGGCCTCGGCGATGGCGAAGCCGATGCCGCTGGCGCCGCCCGTGATGAGCGCCGTGCGGCCCGCGAGCGAGAAGGCCTGATCATAGGGGGATTGGGGCATGGTCGTCCTTGCAGGATTCGGATCGTTTCAGGCCGTCTGAAGCGTCGGGCGCGGGGTCCCGTGTCGACGGCAAGAGGTTCGAAAATTGGGATGGGTGGTCACGGTGTCGAATCCGTCGCGTCCGCCCTCGAGCGGAAGGCTCACGACCAGGAATCGGATGCCTCGTCGATCGCCACGCTGAGCCGGCGGTCGCCGTCAGGCGCGCTCGGTGCTTGTCCTCCCCTCCTGATCCGGCCCCTCTTGGGTGAGCCGGAGCGAATGTTAGTGCGACACGGCCCACAGCGCCATGGGCAGAGATGGCCGTCGCGCAAGTCATTACAGGCACGCTCGGTCCTGTCATCCACACTGGGGAATATTCCATCCAGTGAACATTCCTTCGGCGGCGTTGCGGTACGTGCAGCCGGATTCGGCTCCGATGCCCGCTTTTCCACGGCCAGTCCCGGCCAGGGTCGGCGCCAGATTGAGTTGACGAATGTGCAAAATTCCAGGCACTCTCGGAGCCTCAAGAGCTCTGCCCGACGCCACGCGACGGAGAGGGGGCCGACAGGAGGGAACGATGGGTCATGGTCACGTTGGACGACCCTGTCGATGAGCGAGAGTGCCGTTGTCTCAGCCGATGTGCCGTGGCTCCTTGACGTCTCCGGGCTCCGGAAGGCGTTTGGCGGCGTCGCCGCCCTGAGCGACGGACAGTTCAAGCTCAAGCCCGGTTCGGTCCACGCGCTCTGCGGAGGCAACGGCGCCGGAAAGTCGACTTTCCTCTCCATCGTGATGGGCATTCACCAGCGCGACGAAGGCGAGATCCGCGTGCGGGGCAGCGCCGTGAATTTCGCGACGCCTTCGGACGCTCTGACGGCCGGGATCTCTATCATCGAACAGGAGCTCAGCCCGGTTCTCGACCTCTCCATCGCGGAGAACATCTTCCTCGGCCGGGAGCATGTGGCGGCCTTCGGACGCGTCGACTTCGCCTCCATGAATCGGGCCGCATCAGGGCTCCTCGACCAACTCGGTTTCACGGTGCCACCGACGACCAAGATGCGCGAGCTGACCGTCGCGCAGATCCAGCTCGTCGAGATCGCCAAGGCCCTAAGCCGCGACGCCGGCATCATCATCATGGACGAGCCCACCTCCGCCGTGGGCGAGAAGGAGGCCGGTTACCTGTTCGAGGTGATTCAGCGCCTCAAGGCACAGGGTAAAGGGATCATCTACGTCTCGCATCGCCTGTCCGAGATCTTCCAGATCGCCGACAGCTACACGGTGTTCCGCGACGGCCGGTTCGTCGGAGCCGGTGAGGTGAAGGACATCACGCGACACGACCTCATCCGGATGATCGTGGGGCGAGAGTTGCGCGATGAATTCGTCAAGGACAACGCGCCGCGGGACAAGGTCCGCCTCGCCGTCAGTGGTCTCAACAAGGACGGACGGCTCCAGGACATCGGGTTCGAGGTCCGCGAGGGCGAGATCCTCGGCCTCTACGGCCTGATGGGGTCGGGGAGGACCGAGATCCTCGAATGCCTATTCGGGCTCGATCGCGACTGGACGGGCCGCGTCGAAGTCGACGGGGCGCTCGCGTCGATCGGCTCGTCGCGCGACGCCATGGCGGCGGGTCTCGCCCTGGTCACGGAGGATCGCAAGGAGAGCGGCCTCGTGCCGAAGGCCTCGGTGCGCGATAATCTATCCCTCGCCATCCTCACCGAACTCTCGCCGCATCTGGTGATGCAGACCCGGCGCGAGGCCGAGGCGGCGAAGTCGATGATCGAGCGCTTCCGCATCAAGACCGCGACCGACCGGCTCAGCGTCAGCAGCCTGTCGGGCGGCAACCAGCAGAAGGTCGTGATGGGGCGCTGGCACCTGACCGACCCGAAGGTCCTGCTTCTCGACGAGCCCACGCGCGGGGTCGACGTGGGAGCCAAGCGCGAGATCTACGGAATCATGTCGCAATTCGCGTCGTCGGGCGGCTCCGTCCTGATGGTCTCGTCGGAGGCGGACGAGATACTGGGCATGGCCGACCGGATCGTCGTCATCAAGAACGGCCGGATCGCCGGCACGCTGGATCGGCGCGACGCTGATCCACAGGCATTGCTGCATCTCGCGGCCTGACCGCATCGGCTCAGAACAACAGGACCAGAAACCCGCAATGGCGAACACGCAGGAAGGCATGTCCAACGCGACTTCCAACAGGATCAACCGCCACTGGCTGATGTGGAAGGGCCTGTTCAAGCGCTACGGGATCGTCTCGGCCTTCCTGCTGCTCAGCGCCGTGTTGGCGGCCGTTTCGCCCTATTTCCTGACGCAGCAGAACATCATCAACGTGTTGCGGCAGGCCTCGATCAACGGCGTGCTGGCGATCGGCATGACCTTCGTCATCCTGACGCGCGGCATCGACCTCTCCGTCGGCTCGGTGGTCGCTCTATCGGGCATCGTGGCGGCGAGCTTCGCCACGACCTCGAGCATCGCGGGCGTGCATGGAAGCCCCTACCCCGCCATCGTCGCCATCGTGGCCGGCCTCGTCGTCGGCGTGGCCTCGGGGGCGGTGAACGGCTTCGTCGTCTCGCGGTTCCGGGTCCCGTCCTTCGTGGTGACGCTCGGCATGCTGTCGACCGCTCGCGGCCTGACGATGCTCTATACGCTAGGGCGCCCCGTCCCCAGCCTGACGCCGGAGTTCCGCTGGATGGGCACCGGCCAGGTGGCCGGGGTCCCCGCCCCGATCCTGATCCTGATCGCCGTCTTCGCCGTCTCCTGGTGGGTCCTGGGGCGCACGCGGTTCGGGCGGCACGTTTATGCGGTCGGCGGCAACCCGCGCGCCGCCAATACGTCGGGCATCCTGGTCTCGCGCATCCGCCTCGCGGTGTTCATGATCTCCGGCGCGACCGCCGGCCTCGCGGGTCTGGTCCTGTCGGCGCGGACCGGCTCGGGCCTGACACAGGCGGGCATCGCCTACGAACTCGACGCCATCGCGGCCGTGGTCATCGGAGGGACGAGCCTGTCGGGCGGCGTCGGTACCGTGACGGGGACGCTGTTCGGCGCGCTGCTGATCGCGGTCATGAACAATGGCCTCGACCTGCTGGGAGTCGATTCCAACTACCAGCAAATCATCAAGGGCCTCATGATCGTAGTCGCCGTGATGATCGATACCTCTCGCGAGAAAGAGGGGGTCTAGGCGAGCCGTTCCGGTCTGCCGAAACCGACAACAAGCAAGACCAATCAAGCAATCATTCATAGGGTGGAGATGTTCAAAATGAAGTCCAAGATGATGCTTTTCGTGAGCGCGATGGCGCTCGTCGCGTCCGTCGCGGCCGCCGAGGCCAAGCCGGTCAAGGTCGGCGTGACGCTCTACGGCCTCAAGGCCGAGTTCATGCAATTGTGGGCCGCCGCCGTGAAGGACAGCCCGGCCGTGAAATCCGGCGCCGCGGAAGTGACAGTCTTCGACGGCCGGTACGATTCATTGGTGCAGCAGGATCAGTTCGGCACCATGATCAGTCAGAAGTTCGACGCGATCATCTTCGCGCCGATCGACGCCGACGCCGGCGCCACGGCCGTCAAGTTGGCCCATGACGCCAATATCCCGGTCGTCGGCACCAATACGCGCGCCAATACCGATCTCCTCGCCTCCTACGTCGGCTCGGACGATGTCAGGTCCGGCTATCTCGAGGCCAAGGCCGTACTCGACAAGATCGGCTGCAAGGGCAACGTCGTCGTCATCCAGGGACCGATCGGCATTTCGGCCCAGATCCAGCGCAGCCAGGGTAACGACAAGGCCCTGGCCGAGTGCCCGAACGTGAAAGTGCTCGAGACCAAGACCGCCAACTGGTCGCGCGCCGAGGCGCAGGCTCTCATGGAAGACTGGCTGACCCGTCATCCCGGGCAGATCCAGGGCGTCATCGGCCAGAACGACGAGATGGCGCTCGGCGCCATCGAGGCCATCAAGAGCCAGGGCCTCAAGGTCAATGACTTCGCCATCGGCGGTATCGACGGCATCACGGACGCCCTCAAGTCGGTCAAGGCCGGCGAGATGACGTCGATCCTGCAAGATGCCCGGGCTCAGGCACAAGGCTCGCTCGACGTGGCCATCAAGCTCGCCAACCCGAGCTACCAGCCGCAGTCCGACATCTGGAAGCAGTATCCGGAAATGCCGTTCGCCGACGGCAAGTCGAAGGAATATAATGTGCCGTGGACGCCCGTGACGGCCACAAACGTCGATCAACTCCTCAAGATGCGCCAGTAAGCAACCGGACGTCCGTCCCGGCTCCGGCCGGGGCGGCTGACCTTCGTCGGATTCGGGGTTCTCGGGAGGAGAGCAGATGATCGTGGTTTTCGGATCCGTAGCGGTCGATCTCGTCACCACCGTGACGCG
>JAYVMK010000064.1:0-3740 GCA_043758995.1 Lichenibacterium sp.
GAGCTTGAAGGCGGGATCGGTGCGCAGGGCATCGAGATCGTCGCAGTCTTCGTAGCCGCAGCAGATCGCGAAGATGCGGGCCCGGATCATGTCGGCGAAGCTATGGACGACCCGGGTCGGATCGCGCCGGTCCGGGATCAGGCGCGCCAGTCGCTCGGCGATCCCGAGCCGCCGATCCGCCAGCGACAGCAGCATGACGCCCCCATTCGAGGTGAGACGTCCGCCGTCGAAGGCGGCTGTGACTTTGTTCCGTTCCGCAGCTGGAAAGTCGAAGCATGGGACCGTATCGTCGACCATGGCGAGCGTGGCACTGCTTGAGGTGAGTTGGACTAGGCGTCAGCACCCGAATCCTACGCGGCCTCAACGCGTTAAGCTACGCTCGCCACCGCTCCCGCGCCGTCCCGGCGAATAAGACGGGCTAGCATCATATCCTGCGTGGCGAAGGTAGCGGGCGCACTTATCGGGTTGGAACACAAACGTGTCAGTTCTTATCGCCAAGCCACTTCTTTGGCCGGTTCATCAGCATGAAGTCCGAGGCTTCACTCGGATGATCTTCTAACCAGCTCCGCGCTGCATCAGACAGTTGCTTGATCGACTCCTCTTTGTAATTCTTGTGTTCCTGGTCGAGCTGAAGCCCGGTAATGATCACCAGGATGCGCCTGACCTTACCCTTTATGCCAGCCGTTGATCCGACATGGGAGGTTCGGGCGAGGGGATGAGTGAATGTCATAGGCGCTCCTAAATACGATTCACCCAGAAACGTCATTCAACTGTCACAATAAATCGCGGAACATGTCACAATTTATGCTGAACAGCTGAACACCTCATGCCGCCTTCATGAGGTCATCAGCCTGAGCAATCTCACGAAACGGCAGGTCGGAGCCATTTACGTCTAACGAGCGTGTTGCTTAATTACATCGGCCTCTCTGGCTTTGAACCACACGCAGGAACCAGACGGACAGTTTCATCGCGCTGTCATAATACCTCGGCAAGGCTTGCACGTGGCAAGCATGCGAGATGAGTCTGGACTATGCACACCAACTTCCGTTTTCTATCAACTGTCTCGCTGTCTTGCGTGCTCCTCGCTATCGGGGTGGTGGAGGTCCAAGCCGACACGTCGACAACCTCGGAAATCGCGCTGCTGAAGGCGCAGCTGCGGCGTCTCGAGACCAAGGTCGACGCACAAGAGCGCGAGAAGAAGCAGGCATCTAAGTTAGCACCGGTCGGGAGTAGGGTCGTGGCCTCGAAAGCGGTAGGCAGCCAGGTCTACGGTGACGGGCCTCTGCCGCAGTTCGTCGCCTGCCCCGAGAAGTCGCTATGCTACAAAGGCCTGACCTTCACACCGGGCGGATTCCTGGCGCTTGAAAGCGTGACACGCCAGCACAATTTGTCGGCGGATGTGGCCTCACCGTTTGGTGCGATCCCGTTCCGCCAGAGCCGCTCCGGCCGCCTCGGTGAATTCCGCTTTTCGGCCCGCCAGAGCCGCATCTCCGGCCTTGTCGAAGGCAACCCCGACCCCTTCACCCACATCGCCGCCTATGGCGAATTCGACTTCCTCGGCGCCGCTCAGACGGCCAACTCCAACGAGAGCAACAGCTACAACCTGCGCATTCGGCACCTCTACACAACGGTGGATCGCTCTGATTACGGGTTGCATTTCCTGGCGGGCCAGACCTGGTCCCTTGCGACGATGTTCGCCAAGGGGCTTGAAGTCCGGAAAGAGAATATTCCACTCACCATCGACGCGCAGTACGTTCCGGGTTTCCTGTGGGCCCGGCAGCCGCAGGTCCGCCTCGTCAAGGACATCAGTCCCATCCTTGCGGTCGGCATATCGGCCGAGAATCCCCAGACGACCGAGTCAGGCGCCGTATCCTCAACCTTTACTTACAACCAGGCCGCCACAGGCGGCGGCCTCTTCAACTCGGTCAACTCGCTGTCGCTGAACCATGTCCCCGACCTTGTCGGCAAGGTGGCCTATGATCCCACGATCGATGGCCACAACGTCCACATGGAAGGGTTCGGCATCGGCCGAGATTTCTACAGTCGCTATAACGGGCAGAATAAGGATGTGATCGGCGGCGGCGGCGGCGGCAGTGTGCTGGTCGGCGTCGTTCCGAAACTGCTCGACGTCCAGTTCTCTGGCGCGGTCGGCGCAGGCCTCGGCCGCTATGGCACGGCGCAGCTGCCGGACATCACCGTCAGCTCTAACGGTCAAGCCAAGCCGCTGTCCGAAACCATGTTGCTGGCTGGTGCCACCCTGCATGCGACACCGATGCTCGACTTCTATGCCTATGCCGGCATGGAACAGGACGCCCGCAATACGCAGGGTTCCGCAGGTGGTGTGAACTACGGTTACGGCAATCCCCTGAACTCCAACGCGGGCTGCAACCTCGAAGGCTTGAGCGCCACCTGCACGGGCAACAACCGCTACGTCCGGCAGGCCACCGCCGGTCTTTGGGATACGTTCTACAGCGGCGCTTACGGCCAAATGCGCGGCGGCCTGCAATATTCGTTCACGCAGCGTGAGGCCTTCTCGGCACTTCAGGGCGGGTCACCGAAGGCGTCCGAAAGTACGGTTCTCACGTCGATCCGCTACTATCCATTCTAATCACGTGACGCAAAGGAAGTAGATACCATGACGGAGTAACCGCCAGAGTCTGGTAGGCGGCGCCGGGCCGCGGGGAAGTGTGAGTCACTAGTCTTACTAGGTCATAAACGTCGGACAGCTAGATCTTGCACTCAGTCATCGTCTTGAATTCACGCTGAAATGAGGATTCCATTGTGATCCTTGGAGGCGCAAATGGCTGACCTTTTCTAGCTTTCAGACGAGCATTGGGCTGTTATGGGGTACAAGCGGCAACGTTTGGATGCAGCGCCGACGTTTTGGCATAGCAACCGTCAAGATTAACGGCGCGAGCGTCAACCCGACACGATAGCTCGAAGGCACCTACTCGGTTCAGGGGGCAGCCTCCGCCAGAAAGCTTTAAGCAGGGTGGCATGACGGGCTGCACTAGGATTGCCCCAGCTGGCCTTGACCAGACAGCTGATCCGACCAGGATGGCAACCGTCAGAAGCCAAACGAAACGATCGGCGTCTCATTGCCACCTTGCCATGATCATGATCACCATCACCGGACTGGATGACTTTCAAACGGAATTAGAGATCACCCGTCACCGGAACGGCTTCGCCGGCCCTCACTTCTGCGCCTTGACGCCTCATGTCCGCGCTTCACAATCCGGCAATGGCTGACGCGGACGTTCTTCATGGAATCAAAAAGGCTCTTCGAGCGCTGCAGATCATGGCTGCTGGCGCGAAGCTACCAGATCAGTGGCCGCGATCCACGACATGGCGGTTCAGGCTGAGCATGACGAGCCGCAATCGGCGCGAAGCATTGTAGAGATGATGCGGCGACTGACCAGTGGTGGTCACTCCATCGGATCGTAGGCCCCGACCTGCCGCGCTTCCAGACCTGCATCATATTCGGCTCGACTTAACTTGCCCTGTCGAGCGTCACCGCCTCAGACTCCCGCGGGTAGGAATCCATCCAGGCGTCCACCAGGGCGCAGGTGAGGCGGATCACGTCGCGAAGGCGAGGCGCGTTCTCCAGCCGCGACAGGGTCGGCTGGGAGCAGAGGTCGATGCCGGTGTCGGGCAGTCGACCGCAGGCGAGCTTGAAGGCGGGATCGGTGCGCAGGGCATCGAGATCGTCGCAGTCTTCGTAGCCGCAGCAGATCGCGAAG
>JAYVMK010000065.1:0-14515 GCA_043758995.1 Lichenibacterium sp.
AAATCCGTGTAGGTGCGGCGGTTCGGGTCGGCCTTGATGCTCTTCCGCACCCGGTTCAACCTCCACCACATGGCCAGCACGACGACGTGTTTGCGCACCACGTCGATGCCGGAGCGGGGATAGAACAGCAGCGGGTTCTCGATCGGGAGGCCCGGTCTCCGGTCACGCCTGACCTTGCGCCGCAGGTAGCCACCTTCGAGCGGGTGGATCTTTTCGACCGACACGCAGCCCGAGAACCACAAGAGCAGGAACAGCATCTTGCCCGGGCTGATGCCCACCGCGCCGGCGCGGCGCATCACCGTTTCCATGTGCGCGGGCGTGTAATAGGTGGCCCAGGCCAGACGATAGGCGCGCTCCCATTCGGCCTTGGACATGAGCGGATGCGCGGTCGTGACGTGTTCGAGATCGTAGCGGTTCATGTCCGGATCCATGTCGACGCCGGACAGGTGCAGCGTCTTGTGATCCTCCGAGCCGGGCAGGGGCGTCAGGCAGAAGAACTCCAGAAGGTCGAGCGGCAGCTCCCGCTTGATGATCTCGATGTCCCGGACGATCGTCTCCGGCGTGTCGGTCGGAAAGCCGAGGATGTAGCCGGCGTAGGTGAAGCAGCCGTGCTTCTTCCATTCCAGGAGCATCTTCCGGTACTCGGAAATGCGGTTCTGCTTTTTCTTGGCGGCGAGCAGCGAGTCCGGGTTGATGCTCTCGAGCCCGATGAACACGCGCGTGACGCCGGCGCGCGCCGCTTTCTCGATGAAGCGGGGGATGCGATGGCACAGCGTATCGACCTGCACCACCATGTTGAACCGGAGACCCTCCCTCTCCCGGAGCGCGATGAGCCGGTCGAACATCGGCTCCCAGTTCTTGTTGCGGGCGAGATTGTCGTCCGTGATGAAGAAGTGGGTGATGCCCTGGGCCAGGTTGTCGCGCACGATGCGCTCGACGTCCTCGGGCGAGCGATGGCGTGACTTGCGACCCTGGACATTGATGATCGTGCAGAAGGAGCACTGAAACGGGCAGCCGCGGCCCGCGTCGAAGCTCGTCATCTTGCCGCCGGTGCGCTCGATGCGGGCCGCGGGCAGCAAGGGGGTCGGTACGCCCTCGAGCCCCGGCAGGTCGGCCATGAAGTCGTACAGGGGCGCGAGCCGTTTTGCGTAGGCGTCCTGCAATACGGTCGCGAGGCGACCCTCGGCCTCTCCGGCGAACAGCGAGATGCCGATCTCCTGGGCGGCCGCGAGATCCGCCGGCATTTGGGGCAGCATGGCGAGGCAGCCACTGACGTGAAAGCCGCCGATCGCGACTTGCAGGCCGGCGTGGCGCAGAGGGCGTGCGATGTCGAGGGCGCGCGGGAACTGGTTCGACTGGACGCCGACGAGCGCCACCAAGCCATGATCCCCGCGCTCGCGGATCAGCCGCGCGATCCGGTCCGGCCTGACGCGGGTGTTGGTCTCGTCCACCGCCTCGATGAGGATGTCGACATCGTCGCCCAGCACCTTGCGGGCGGCGCAATCGAGCGCCAGACCGTTGAGCACGGCCAGGGTGTTCGACGGGATCGCCGAGCGCAGCCATTGGATGACGTAGCCATCGTCGTCGTAATGCGACGGCTTGATGAGCACGAGGGTGAAGCACTTGCGTTCCGCAGCCGCGAGCATCGGCACCTCGTCGTATGGCAGCGCTCCGACGCTAACACACGGTTGCACGAGGTCAAAGGCGGGTTGCAGACAGTCCGGTCCCTCCTTTCGCGAGTTCGACTGGCCTCGTCCGCGAATTACGCGAGGGTCGGCACACCGATCCGCTTGATCTCCCAGTCCAGCGCGATGCCGCTGTCCTCTAAGACACGCCGCCGCACCTCTTCGCCGAGCGCTTCGATGTCACGCGCGGTCGCCCGACCACGGTTGATGAGGAAGTTGCAGTGCATCTCCGACATCTGGGCGTCGCCGATCGTCAGGCCGCGACAGCCCGCGGCGTCGATCAGCTGCCAGGCCTTGGCGCCGGGCGGGTTCTTGAAGGTCGAGCCACCGGTCTTCTCGCGGATCGGCTGCGAGGCCTCGCGCGCCGCCGTGATGCGGTCCATCTCGGCGAGGATCGCGACGGGATCGCCCGGCCGGCCCTGGAACAGGGCCTCGGTGAAGATGATCGAGGCCGGCGCCGAGGAATGCCGGTAGGCGAAGCCCATCTCGGCGTTGGTGAAGACCCGCAACGTGCCGTCCCGATCGACCCCGCGTGCTTCGATCAACACGTCCTTGGTCTCGCCGCCATGGGCACCGGCGTTCATCCTCAGCGCGCCGCCGATCGAGCCCGGGATGCCGCGGAAGAAAGCCAGCCCGTCGACGGCGGCATCGGCCGCGGCGCGCGCCACCTTGACGTCGGGTACGGCAGAGCCGGCGCGCATTTGGCAGTCGGTCTCGACCGTGATGCCGTTGAAGCCGCGGCCGAGCTTGACCACCACCCCCGGAACGCCGCCGTCGCGCAAGATCACGTTCGAGCCGAGGCCGAGCGGCATCACAGGGATGTCGGCGGGGATGCGGGCCAAGGCGTAGGCGAGGTCCTCCGCGTCGGCCGGCACCATCAGTACCTCGGCCGGCCCTCCGACGCGAAACCAGCTCATGGCGGCGAGGCTGTCGCCCGCCGTCAGCCGGCCACGGAACCCAGGCAGGCCGGAGCGGAGGTCGTCGACGAGGCTCACGAGGCGTCTCCGGCGGCGAGTTCGGCCGGGAGGGCATAGGCCCATTGGGTGATGTTGCCGGCGCCGAGGCACACGACGTAGTCGCCCGGCTTGGCGAGGTTTCGCACCACGTCGGCCAGGGCCGCCGGACTTTCCAGCGCGATGACCTGGCGGTGTCCGTGCGCCTTGATGGCCGTCACCAGCCCGTCGCGATCGATGCCCGGCAGCGGCGACTCGCCGGCCGCGTAGACGTCGGCCACCACCACGACATCGGCGTCGTTGAAACAGGAGGCGAAGTCGTTGAACAAGGATTGCAGGCGCGAATAGCGGTGCGGCTGGACGATGGCGATGACCTGGTTGCGCGTCGAAGCTCGGGCGGCGCGCAGCACGGCGGCGATCTCGACCGGGTGGTGGCCATAGTCGTCGAAGATGGCGGCGCCGTTCCATTCGCCGACGCGGGTGAAGCGCCGCTTCACGCCGCCGAAGCCACGCAGGGCACCGCGGATCGTGTCGATCGGCACGCCGAGCTCCACCGCGACCGCGATGGCAGCCGTGGCATTGAGGGCATTGTGATGGCCCGGCATGGGCATGACCACGTCTTCGATGAAGCGGACCGTGTCGGTCTTGCGGTCGCGGATGATGACGTTGAACCGCGATACGCCGCCCTCGAGATCGATGTCGAGCAGGCGGACGTCGGCCTGCGGATTCTCGCCGTAGGTGACGACACGCCGGTCCTCGATGCGGCCCACCAGCTCCTGCACCACGGGATGATCCAGGCACATGACGGCGAAACCGTAGAAGGGCAGGTTTTCCACGAGCGTCCGGAACGCCTCCTTGATGGCGTCGAAAGTCTTGAAGTGGTCGAGGTGCTCGGCATCGATGTTGGTGATGACGGCGACATCGGCGGGGAGCTTGAGGAAGGTGCCGTCGCTCTCGTCGGCTTCCACCACCATCCACTCGCCTTCACCACGCCGGGCATTGGTGCCGTAGGCGTTGATGATGCCGCCATTGATCACGGTGGGATCGAAGCCGCCGGCGTCGAGCAGGGTCGCGACCAGCGAGGTCGTGGTGGTCTTGCCGTGGGTGCCGGCCACCGCCACGCATTGGCGGAGGCGCATGAGTTCGGCCAGCATCTCGGCGCGGCGCACCACGGGGATGCGCCTTTCGCGCGCGGCGGCGAGTTCCGGATTGTCGCGGCGGATCGCCGTCGACACCACTACCACTTCGGCGGCACCCAGGTTCTCGGCGCGCTGCCCGACGGCGACCGCGATGCCCTTCTCGCGGAGGCGCTGCACGTTGGCGCCCTCGGTCGCATCCGAACCCTGGACCTTGTAGCCCAGGGTATTGAGCACTTCGGCGATGCCCGACATGCCGATGCCGCCGATGCCGACGAAATGAATGGGCCCGAGCTCGCGCGGCAGTTTCATGCGTCCTCAATCCTACCCGTGGCCCTCCGCGACCGCGAGGACGAGATCTGCCAGGCGCTCGGCGGCGTCCGGGCGGCCGTCATGGCGCGCCGCATCGGCGCGGACGAGCAGTTCCGCAGGGTCGTTCAACACGCGCCACAGCTCTTCCGCAAGCCATTCGGGCGTGAACAGCGTCTGATCGCGTACGATCGCGGCGCCGCTCCGTGCCAGAATGGCGGCGTTGGCGGCTTGGTCCTGATCGAGCGCGTGAGGGAAGGGCACCAGGACGGCGGCGCGACCGATGACGGCGAGTTCGCTGACCGTGGAGGCGCCCGCGCGGGCGACTACGAGATGGGCGTCGGCCATGCGGTCCGGCAGGTCGGCGAAGAAGGGCATGATCTCGGGCGTCAGGCCGAGCGCCGCATAGGCGTCGCGGACCCGGACCTCGTCCTCGCCGCGCGCCTGCTGGACGATGCGGAGCCGCGCGCGCTCCTCGACGCCGAGCAGCGCCACGGCGGCCGGAACGACGTCCGACATGACGCGCGCCCCTTGCGAGCCACCAGTTACGAGGAGCGAGATCCTGCCGCCCGCGGTCAGGTCCGGCATGGCGCGTTGCGAGGCCGCGATCACGGAGGGGCGGACCGGATTGCCGGTGAACGTCGCCTTGGCGGAGATGGCGTCGGACACCTTTTCGAGCGCCGGAAAGCCCGTGGCGATGCGCGTCGCACGATTGGCGACGAAGCGGTTGGCCTTGCCCATCACGGCATTCTGCTCGTGCAGCACGATGGGGATGCTGCGAATCGAGGCACCGATGAGCGGCGGAACCGTGGGATAGCCGCCGAAGCCCACGATGACACTTGGCCTGATCTTGCCGATCATCCGCCAGGCCGCCAGCACGCCGCGCGACAATTGCCCGGCGGCCGCGGCCTTCGCCACCGGCGAGCTGGCGCGCGGCGTCGCGGAAGGCACCGCATGCAGGGCGCGGGCCGGGAAATCGACCCCGTATTTCAGCGCCCGGTCGTCGGTCATCAGTTCGACGGCGACACCACGCGCCGCAAGCGCTCGGGCCAGCGCCTCGGCGGGAAACAGATGGCCGCCGGTTCCCCCGGCGGCGAGCAGGACCGGCCGATCCTTCGAGGGTGTCGTCACGACAGCTCGGCCCCGAGGGCGCCGTCCGGCGCCTCCCCGCGGGCATAGGGGATCGGATCCATCACGGCGGCGCGCGGGCGCTTGCGTGTGACCGCGATGAGGAAGCCCATGGCGAGGGCCAGCGAGATCATGGACGAGCCGCCATAGGAGATGAAGGGAAGCGTCATGCCCTTCGCGGGCATGAGATGCAGGTTCACCGACATGTTGATGCAGCTCTGGATGCCGAAGAGGGTGACCAGGCCGGCCGTGGCGAAGCGGCAGAACGGATCGTCGTTGCGCGATGCGAGCAGCAGGCCGCGCAGCACGATGAAGGCGAAGATGCCGGCCAGAAACATGCAAAACAGCAGGCCGAATTCCTCGCCCGTGACGGCGAAGATGAAGTCCGTGTGAGCGTCGGGCAGCACGCGCTTCACGGTACCCTCGCCGGGGCCCTTACCGAACCAGCTCCCCGAGACGAAGCTCTCGACCGCGGTGTCGACTTGGAACGTGTCGGTGGCGCCGGGGCCGTTGGACGGATCCAGGAAGTGCAGGATACGGTCGCGCACGTGCGGGACGAGCTTGTAGGCCACGAAGACGCTGATCGCTCCCATGCCGCCGATGCCGCCGACCCAGAACCAGTGCAGACCGGCCATGAAGAACAAGGCTGCCCAGACCAGCGAGATCAGCATGGTCTGGCCGAAGTCCGGCTGCAGGATCAGCGGCACGATGGTGAGCGGCAACAGCAGCAGCGCGATGACATTGCCTGGCACATCGCGGCGCCGCGCGCCTTCCGAGAAGGCCCAGGCGGCCAGGATCACGAAGGCGGGCTTGACGAATTCGGACGGCTGAACGCCGAAGATCCAGCGCTTGGCGCCTTTGACCTCGTGGCCGAAGACCAGCGCCATGGCGATGAGCGCCATGCCGCCCAGAAAGACCAGAAGCCCGGCCCGCCGGACATCGCGCGGCTGCAGGAACGATGTCGCGAGCAGCAGGCAGAGCGACGGCAGCAGGAACATCACCTGGTGATGCACGAAATAGAAGGTCGAGAGCCCGAGCCGCTCCGCGACCGACGGACTGGCCGCCATGGTGAGCACGATTCCCAGCACGACGAGGAGTCCGATGGCGGCCAGGAGCCAGCGATCGACGGTCCACCACCAGTCGGCAAAGACCGAGCGTTCGGCGCGCGAGATCATGCGGGACTCCTGATACGGGAGCGCTTCAGCGCGGAAGGGCCGCCACCAGGGCCCGGAAGGCGTCGCCCCGCGCCTCGAAGTTTTTGAATTGGTCGAAGGAGGCGCAGGCTGGCGAGAACAACACGGTTTGGTTACCGAAACCTTTCAGAGCTTCCCCCGCCGCTGCCGCGACCGCAGTCTCAAGCGTGCCGCAGCACTCTATCGGCACGCGATTGCGCAGCGTCGCCGCGAAGGCTTCGGCAGCCTCGCCGATCAGATACGCTCGCTCGACGCGGTCGAAGAGGGGAGCGAGGGCCTCGATGCCGCCCGCCTTGGGCACGCCGCCGAGGATCCAGTGGACACGGTCGAAGCTCAGCAGCGCCTTTTCGGCGGAATCCGCGTTGGTGGCTTTGGAATCGTTGATGAACAGCGTGTTCCCGATGCGGCCAACCTCCTCCATCCGGTGAGGAAGACCGCTGAAGCTATTGAGACCGCTCTGGATCACGTGGGCGTCGCGACCGCGCAGACCGAGAAGATCCGCGCAGGCGGCAGCGAAACAGGCGTTTTGCGCATTGTGCAGCCCGCGCAGGGTCGAGATACCGTCGATGCCGCCGAGGATCCTCTCGGGGCCGTCATAGGGCCGCAACAGCACCATGTGGCCGCCCGAGAGCGACACACCGGTCGGCAGATCCTGCCGGACCGAGACGGGGAGATGCCGGCCGGACGGGCCGAGGTGGCGTGCGTGGAGCCGCATTTCGCGCTCGACGGCCCGCTCGAAGAGGTCGGCCGAGGCGGGATCGTCGACGCTCGTGAGAGTCCATTCGGCGCGAGCGATCAGCCGCTCCTTCACGGCAGCGTAATTGTCGAAGGTGCCGTGGCGGTCGATGTGGTCGGGGCTGAGGTTGAGCAGCATGCCGACGGTGGGGGCGAGGCTCGGGGCGAGGTCGATCTGATAGGACGAGACTTCGAGCACATGCAGCCGCCCGGCGGCTGGAGGCTCCAGCGCCAGCACCGCCGTGCCGATGTTGCCGCCCATCTGCACATCCCAGCCGGCAGCGCTGAAGAGATGCGCCGTCAGCGCCGTCGTGGTGGACTTGCCGTTGGTGCCCGTGATGGCGACGAGCTTCGCATCCGGCGCGATGGCGGCGCGCTCGCGACAAAAGAGTTCGATGTCGCCGATGATCTCGACGCCCGCCGCCTGTGCCAGTTTCGCCGACCAATGCGGTTCGGGGTGGGTCAGCGGCACGCCCGGGCTCAAAACGAGTGACGCAATCCCGGCCCAGTCGATCCCACGCAGGTCCGCGACCTCGTGGCCTCGGTCCAGAGCCTTGGCGCGGGCCGGCTCGGCATCGTCCCAGCAGATCACCCGGGCGCCGCCGGCCTTCAGCGCATCGGCGGTGGCGAGGCCGGAGCCGCCGAGACCGAAGAGCGCCAGTCTGCGCCCGGCGCAATGCGTGACGGGCGTCATGAGGTCATCGCACCTTCAAGGTCGAGAGGCCGAGCAGGGCCAGGATGAAGGACACGATCCAGAACCGCATGACGATCTGCGGCTCCGACCAGCCGAGCTTTTCGAAATGATGGTGGATCGGCGCCATGCGGAACACCCGCTTGCCGGTGAGCTTGAACGAGCCGACCTGCACGATCACGGACAGCGCCTCGACGACGAAGAGACCGCCGACGATCAGCAGCACGACCTCGTGTTTGATGGCGACCGCGATCGTGCCGATGAGCCCGCCGAGGGCGAGGGAGCCCGTGTCACCCATGAAGATCTGGGCCGGCGGCGCGTTGAACCACAGGAACCCTATGCCGGCGCCTCCAACTGCTCCTGCGATGACCAGGAGATCGCCGGTCTGCGGCACGTGGTTGATGCCGAGATAGGATGCGTAGAGCAGGTTGCCGGTGCAATAAGCGAAGATGCCGAAGGTGCCGGTCGCCACCATGACGGGGACGATGGCGAGGCCGTCGAGCCCATCGGTCAGGTTAACGGCATTGCCGAATCCCACGATGATGATGGCGCCGAACGCCAGGAAGAAGATACCGAGGTCGATCACGTAGCCGTTGATGAAGGGGAGGGCGAGGCCTGTCGTATTGGGGGGGCCAACGGCCGTCATGGCCCAGCAGGCGACCAGCGCGATGAGCGCCTCCAAGGCCAGCCGAGCTCGGCCCGAGAAGCCAGCATGGGTCTGCTTCGTGACCTTGAGGTAGTCGTCGTAGAAACCGATCATGCCGAAGCCGAGCGTGACCAGCAGCACGATCCAGACATAGGGGCTGCGCAGGTTGGCCCAGAGCAGGGTCGACACGACCATGCCCGACAGGATCATCAGGCCGCCCATGGTGGGAGTGCCCCGCTTCTTCAGATGATCCGGCCCATCGGTGCGGATCGGCTGGCCTTTCCCCTGCTTGAGGCGCAGCGCGGCGATGATCGACGGCCCGAAGAAGAAGACGAACAAAGCCGCCGTGGCGGTGGCGCCAATGGTCCTGAACGTCAGGTAGCGAAAGAGGTTCAGCGGGCTGAAATAGCCAGCGAGTTCAGTGAGCCAGGTGAGCATGTCTGTCCTCAGCGGCCCACCGGCTTGGGGCGGAACCGGTCCTTCAAGGCGGCGACGAGCGGCCCCATACGGCTGCCGTTGGAGCCCTTCACCATGACGACGTCGCCGGTCCGAAGACCGTCCGCGAGCGCGTCCTGGATAGCGGCGGCGGTCTCGCCCCACAAGCCTCGCACTTCGGGGGGCAGGCGCATGAACAAGGCCTGAGTGAGCGGCCCCGCCGCGAAGACGAGGTCGACCCGGGCCGCGAGAACGTCGTCGGCGAGATCTGCATGAAGGTGTTCGGCCTCGGGGCCGAGCTCGCGCATGTCGCCCAGGACCGCGATGCGACGGCCTTCGCCGGCGGGTTCCGTCGTGCCGAGAACCGCCAGCGCCGCGCGCATCGAGGTCGGGTTGGCGTTGTAGCTTTCGTCGATCAGCGTCGCCGTCCCATCGCCGACAGCGAGGCTCGACTGAGCTCCACGTCCGGCTCCGGCCCTGGCCCTGCCCAGCGATGCCGCCGCGGAGTCGACGTCGATGCCGGCGGCGCGCGTGACGAGCAACACGCCGAGCGCATTGACGGCGAGATGGCGGCCTGGCGCACCGAGGTGGAAGGAGACACGGCGCCCGAGAATCAGGGCCGTTACGTCCGATCCGTCCTGGGTCGGGTTGCACTCGACGAGCCTTGCATCCGCCGCGTCGTGTTCGCCGAAGGTCAGGACGTGACGCGCTGGCGAGGCCTCGGCGTGCGCCCGCAGGCGTTCATAGGTGCCGATATCGCGGTTGAGGATCGCGACACCGCCGGGCACGAGGCCGGAGAAGATCTCGCCCTTGGCATCGGCGATCTCGTCGATCGAGGCGAAGTGCTCGAGATGCGCGGCCGCCACCGTGGTGACCAGCGCGATATGCGGGCGCACGAGCCCGACCAGCGGCGTGATCTCTCCGGCATGGTTCATGCCGATCTCGAAGACGCCATAGCGCGCCTCGGCGGACAGCCGGGCGAGCGTCAGGGGCACGCCCCAGTGATTGTTGAAGGAGGCCACCGAGGCATGGGTGGGGCCGGCGTCCCCCATGACGACGCGCAGAGCCTCCTTCACCGACGTCTTGCCGACGGACCCCGTCACGGCGACGATCCGCGCCTCCGATCGTTCCCGAGCGGCTGCGCCGAGCCGCTGCAGGGCGGCCAGCACGTCGTCGACGACGTAAAGGCAGGGAAGACCCGCCAGGGCGAGCGCATGGGCTTCGTCGACCACGGCGGCGGCGGCTCCGGCCGCGAAGGCGGCCCGGACGAAGTCATGTCCGTCGTGGACATCGCCTTGGATGGCGAAGAAAAGCTCCCCGCCTTTGACGGTTCGCGTGTCGATGGAGATGCCCGTCACGCCGTCGAGCGGCGGCGTCCCGCTGACGCGCGCCTGAAGACGCGTGACCAGGCCCAGCCCGGTCCAGAGGGGCGTTTCGCTCATGGTGCGATCCCGGCCAGCGCGGCCGCGACGGCCTCCGCATCGGAGAAGGGCAGGGTGGTGCCGGCGATGGTCTGGCCCGTCTCGTGGCCCTTGCCCGCGACCACGAGGACGTCGCCCATCCCGAGCATCGCGACCGCGGTGCGGATCGCCTCGGCCCGGTCGCCGATCTCGATCGCGCCGGGCGCGGCCGCCAAGATGGCGGAGCGGATCACGGCGGGGTCCTCCGAGCGCGGATTGTCGTCGGTCACGATCACCACGTCGGCGAGGCGGGCGGCGATCTCGCCCATCATCGGCCGCTTGCCGGCGTCCCGGTCGCCGCCGCATCCGAGGACGACGACGAGGCGCCGCTCGGCATAGGGGCGTAGTGTTTGGAGCACCTTGTCGAGAGCGTCGGGCTTGTGGGCGTAATCGATCAGGATCGGGGCGCCGTTCGCCTCGCCGACGCGTTCGAGACGGCCGGGTGCGCCGACGAGATGCTCCAGTGTTGCGAATACACGTTCGGGTTCGGTCCCGGTCGCGATGCAGAGACCGGCCGCCACCAGGGCGTTGAAGACCTGGAACAGACCGGCCAGCGGCAGGTCCAAGGTCCAGTCGCGGCCGGCATGCCGAACCGCGATCCGAGTGGCAAAGCCGCGCGGCTCGGCCGACAGGAGGCGAATGCCGTCGCCCTGCAAGCCGACCGTCATGACGGAAAGGCCGCGGGCACGGGCCATCGCGATGACTTGGCCCGAGACCTCGCTGTCGGCATCGATGACGGCGCCGGCACCGGGCGGGAGCACATCACCGAACAGGCGCAGCTTGGCCGCCAGATAAGCTTCGACCGAAGAGTGATAGTCGAGGTGGTCGCGCGACAGATTGGTGAAGGCGCCGGCCGCCATCCGAAGGCCGTCGAGCCGATGCTGGTCGAGGCCATGCGACGAAGCTTCGACGGCCAGATGAGTGACGCCGCTTCGCGCCAGACGGTCGACGTCGCGATGGAGCGTCACCGGGTCGGGCGTGGTGAGAGAACCGTAGACGGCGCCATCCGGTGCCACGATCCCGAGCGTGCCGAGCGAGGCCGCGCGGGCACCGGTCGCTGCCCAGATCTGCCGCACGAAGGCGACGACCGAGGTCTTGCCGCTGGTGCCCGTGACGGCCGCGATGGTCGCGGGCTGCTCCGGATAGAAAAGCGCCGCCGCTTGCGAGAGAGCCCGGCGCACGGACGGAACGACGACGACCGGACCATCGTCCGAGCGCTCGGCCACCACCGCCACGGCACCGGCGGCACGCGCCGCGGCTGCGTAGGTGAGACCGTCGCCGCGGGTTCCCGGAACGGCGAAGAAGACGAAGCCCGGCTGTACGGCGCGGCTGTCCGCCGTCAGCCCGGTGACCTCGACCGCGGCGAGGCCGGTCCCGAGCTCGACGCCGGGCTGCAGTTCGGCCAGCCTCATCGCAGCACCGTGTCCATGCCGATGCCGAGCTTGGCAACGGTCGGGAAAGGGGCCGTCGGCATGTCGAGGCTGGGCGGCAGATTCAGGAGCGGAGCGACGCGCTGCATGATCTGGCCGCAGACCTCGCCCGAATTCCAGGCGGCGGTGTGATAGCCGTAGGTCCCTTCCGCGGCCTGTGGATCTTCCATCATGACGAAGAAGAGGTATTTCGGTTTGTCAGCTGGGACAATGGACATGAACGTCGTGTTGACCCGGTCGTTCGAGTAATGACCGTGGATCAGCTTGTCGGCCGTCCCGGTCTTGCCACCGGCGAAATAGCCCGGAATGTCGATCTTCTTGGCGGAGCCGAGCGTCGCGTTGACCCGCATCAGGTAGCGAAGATCTTCTGACACCTCCGGGCGGATAACCCGTTGCGATTCCTCTCGTGCATCGGGCTTGTCGCGCTTGAGGAACGTCGGGGTGATCTCGTAGCCGCCGTTGGCGAGCGCCCCCACCGCCATCATGGCCTGAAGCGGCGTGACGTTGAGGCCCTGCCCGAAGGCAATGGTCATCGAGTTCAGCTCGCCCCAGTGCCCGGGAATCTGTGGAGATGCGGTCTCGGGCAATTCGGTCTGCAGGCGCGTCAGCTGACCCATCTTGCGCAGGAACTGCTTGTGTCCGTCCACGCCCACCATCATCACCATCTTGGCGGTTCCGATGTTGGACGAGTGGACGAACACTTCGGGCACCGTGAGGATGCGGTGTGTGGCGTGGAAGTCGTGGATGGTGAACCGGCCGTAGCGCAGGTTGTCGCGCGCGTCGACGGTCGAGCGCAGCGTGACCTTGTTCAGCTCCAGCGCCATGGCGATCGAGATGGCCTTGAAGGTCGAGCCCATCTCGTAGGTACCGACGTTGAGCCGGTTGATGTGGTCGGGCTTCAGCGCGTCGACGGGATTGTTGGGGTCGTAGTCGGGCAGCGACACATAGGCGATCATCTCGCCCGTGTTGACGTCCATAATGGCGGCCGAGCCGGCCGCGGCCTTGAAGTGCGCGATGCCTTTGGCGAGTTCGTCGCGCACCGCGAAGGTCGCCTTGGTGTCGAGCGACAGCGTGATGGGTTTCAAGTCCTGCGGGGTGACATCGAAGCCGGCACCCTTGAGGTCGCCGAGGCCCTGGTTGTCGACCCATTTCTCGATGCCGGCGATGCCCTGGTTGTCGGTGTTGGTGAACCCCAGCACATGGGCGCCGACGGGGCCGTTGGGATAGACGCGCTTGTTCTCGGGCAGGAAGCCGACGCCCGGCAGGCCAAGCCGGAACACCTCCTGCTGCTGCTTGTCGGTGACGCCGCGCTTGACCCAGACGAAGCCCTTCTTCGAGCCGAGGCGCTTGCGCAGATCGGTGGCGTCGATGTCGGGCAGGACGGCGGAGAGCAACTCGACCGCTTCGTCCTTGTCGATGAGGCGGCGCGGCTCGGCGAAGACCGACATGGTCTTGATATCCTGGGCCAGCACGCCGCCGTCGCGGTCGAGCAGTTCCGGCCTGGCACCCGACACGGCATCCGCCGCCGCCGCCTTCAGGCCTGCCGGAGCTTCCTTCGACAGGCCGAGTTTGATCAACTTGCCATCGATGAGGCCGAAGACGCAGAGAAAGGCGAGACCGATCAGGCGCAGCCTGAAGCCGCTCTTGTCGAGCCGCGTCGAGCAGACGTCGCGGACGAAGGCGCGCATCCTGGCGATCCGGCCGGGGGCAGGCGGCAGTCGGCTGACGGCAGGCGCGGAAACGTCGGAAGGGCCGGTCATCGGGCGCTATCTCGCGGAAGACGGGGTCGGGGCGGAGCCTCCGGCGCGTTTGTCGGCGGGGGTCGCTGTCGGTTCGCCGAGGCCAAGAGAATCGAGCTTACGGCCGATCGAATCCACCTTGGGCGGTGGATCGGGAAGGTCGGTGGGCTGGACGATCTGGTCGAGGGACAATTTCTGAAGTCCCAAGCCCTGGTCGGCCAGCGAGGCCAACCGGTCCGGACGGGTGAGGATCGCCCATTCCGCCTTGAGCTTCTCGATGCCGTCCTGTTCGGCCGCGATGAGATGGCGCGTCTTCAGGATCTGCTCGGCGAACAGGATCGTTTCGTATTTGACCGAATAGGCATAGACGGCCGAACCGATCAGCACCGCCACGGCGACGACGTTGAGGAAGCGCAGCACGTCTCAACCCCTTTTCGAGGCCGGGCCGGCAGCCCATGGCACCGTCACGGCGGCACGGGCCGCGGGGTCGGGTGCCCAGGCCGGAGCATCGGTGCGGATCGCGACACGGAGCTTGGCCGATCGGGCGCGTGGGTTCATCGAGATCTCGGCCTCGCCGGGCACGACCGGCTGCTTGCCGGGAAGTGAGAAGGTGGCGGGGGGGCGGGCGCCGCCGGCCGGGAGATGGCGCGAGCCGCCGTCGCCGCGCCCGGCTCGCGTCTGCAGGAAGCGCTTGACGATCCGGTCCTCGAGCGAGTGGAAGCTGACCACGACGAGCCGGCCGCCGGGCGCGAGGACGCGTTCGGCCGCTTCCAGGGCGTCGTGCAGTTCGCCGAGCTCGTCGTTGACGGCGATGCGCAGTGCCTGAAAGCTGCGCGTCGCCGGGTGGATGTCGCCGGGCTTGCCCGGCATGATCCGGCCGATCATGTCGCCGAGCTGTTTGGTCGAGGTGAAGGGGGCTGAACTGCGGTCGAAGCAGATGGCGCGCGCGATGCGTCGCGAGGCGCGTTCGTCGCC
>JAYVMK010000066.1:0-5185 GCA_043758995.1 Lichenibacterium sp.
GGTTCCAAGGGGCGTGTGCCCCTTGGCGGGTTCGGGCGAGACTTGCCCAAGGTTCCGCTCGGCGCAGCCGAGTGGAATGGCAAGGCGAGGGAGAGCCCGACCTTCCTTGCTACCGCCCGAAACATCCGGCAACGCCCTGCGCCGGATGGGCCGTTCCTTTTCGCGGGCTGCTGGACTCGTCACGAAACCCTGGTCATATGCGCGAGGCGAATGATCCGAGGAGCCGTGCATGACAGTCTGGTCCGGGGTGTTTCCTGCCGTCGCCACCAAGCTGCACCGTGATGGTGCGATCGATCTGGCGGCCACCCAGTCCGGCATCGACCGGCTGATCGGCGCCGGCGTGTCGGGCGTCATCGTGCTGCCCATGTTGGGCGAGAACGCCAGCATGACGGCGGCGGAGCAGGAGAGTGTGGTGCGCGCCGCGCATGAGGCGGTGGCCGGCCGGGTGCCGTTGCTGTCGGGCCTGGCCGAGATCACCACAGCCAACGCCGTCGCCGCCGCCCGCCGCTATCAGGCGGCCGGTGCGGCGGGGCTGATGGCCTTCCCCAGCCTCGCCTACCGCACCGACCCGCGGGAGACCGCCGCCTGGTATCAGGCCATCGCGGCGGCCAGCGATCTGCCGGTGATGATCTACAACAACCCGCTCGCCTATGGCGTGGACGTCACCCCCGCCATCCTGCGTGACCTCGCCGACACGCCCGGCATCGTCGCCATCAAGGAGGAGACCGGCGACATTCGCCGCGTGACGGACATTTTCAACGCGCTCGGCGACCGGTTTCAGGTGTTCTGCGGCGTCGACGACCTCATTCTCGAGAGCATGGCGCTCGGCGCCGTCGGCTGGGTTTCCGGCATGACCAATGCGTGGCCGGGCGAATGCGTCGAGATTTTCACCCTGTGTGCCGCCGGCCGCTTCGCCGACGCGCTTGGCCTCTACCGGCTGATGACTCCGGCCTTCCATCTCGATACCGACGTGAAGCTGGTGCAGTACATCAAGCTTGCCGAGCACCTGGTGTACGGCGCGCCGGAATGGTGCAGGGCGCCGCGCCTGCCACTCGAGGGCGCCGAGCGCGCGCGGGTGTCGGCCGTCATCGCCGACACCATCGCGGCCCTCGCCGCGCGTCGGCGCAAGGCGGCATGACCCCGGCCCTCGCCGTCTCCGGCGTCACCCGCTCCTTCTTCGGTCTCGCCGCCCTCCGCGGCGTGGCCTTCAGCGTGCCGGCCGGCAGCATCACCGGGCTGATCGGGCCGAACGGCGCCGGCAAGTCCACTCTGCTCAACGTTGTCTCCGGCCTGCTCCGCCCGGATGCCGGCTCGGTGCTGTTCGAGGGCCGCGAGGTCGCCGCCCGTGCGCCGCATCTGCTCGCCGCCGCCGGCCTCGCCCGCACCTTCCAGCTGGCCCGCGGCTTCCCCAAGCTGTCGGTGTTCCAGCACTTCATGCTCTACGGCCCGCGCCAGCCCGGCGAGCGGCTGCGCGGCGCCCTGATGCTCGGCCGCACCGCCCGCCGGCGCGAGGCGGAGCTCGCCGAGCGCGCCTGGAGCGTCGCGCGCCGCCTGAAGCTCGACCAGGTCATCGACAACCCGGTCACCGCCCTGTCCGGCGGCCAGAAGAAGCTGGTGGAGATCGGCCGCGCGCTAATGGCCGAGCCGCGCATGATCTTGCTCGACGAGCCGATGGCCGGCGTCAACCCTTCGCTCGGCGCCGAGATCGCCGGCCACCTCCAGGCGCTCAACGCCGACGGCATCACGCTGTGCCTGGTGGAGCACGACATGGCGCTGATCCGCCGGCTCTGCGACCGCGTCGTCGTCATGGCCGAGGGCCAGACGCTCACTACGGGCAGCTTTGCCGAGGTGGTCGCCGATCCACGGGTGCAGGAAGCCTATCTGGGGCACCGGCGATGAGCGCCGCATCCGGCACCGGGCTGCGCGCCGAGGGTCTGGTCGCCGGCTACGGCGCCGCCGAGCAGATCCTCAAGGGCGCCTCGGTGCACGTCGCGCCGGGCGAGATCGTCAGCATCATCGGCCCGAACGGCGCCGGCAAATCGACGTTGCTGAAGGCGCTGGCCGGCCTGCTGCGCATTTCCGCCGGCCGCATCACCATGGGCGCGCGGGACGTCACGGCGGCGGACGCCATGGCCCGTGCCCGCGCCGGCATCGCCTTCGTGCCGCAGGAGCGCAACGTGTTCGGCCGGCTCACCGTCGCCGAAAATCTCGCCATAAGCGGCTTCATCGACCGCGCGGGTGCGAGCGCCCACGCCGAGGCGATGTTCGCCCGTTACCCCATGCTGGCCGAGAAGCGCCGCGCCGCCGCCCGCACCCTGTCGGGCGGCCAGCGCCAGATCCTCGCCATGGCGATGGGCCTGATGTCCAACCCCTCGGTCATCCTGCTGGACGAACCCTCCGCCGGCCTGTCGCCCCGCGCGGCGGACGCCCTGTTCGACGCCATCATCGCACTCAACCAGGGCGGTCTGCCGGTGCTGATGGTCGAGCAGCACGCCATCGAGGCGCTGGAAATCTCGACCCGCGGCTACGTGCTGGTGGCCGGGCGCAACGAGGCCGAAGGCACCGGCCCCGATCTGGCGCGCGACCCCGAAATACGCCGATTATTCCTCGGCGGCTGAACCGACCCGTCAACCCAAAAGGAAACCTTGCCATGCGCAGCCCTGCTCTCCCCGTCTCCCGCCGCGCCCTGCTGGGCGGCGCCGCCGCAGCCTCCGGCATGCTCGCCGCCCCCGCCGTGCTGCGCGCCCAGCCAGCCCCCATCCGCATCGGCGCCCTCTCGCCGCTCACCGGTGCCGGCGGCTCCTACGGCCCCAGCATGGTCAAGGCCGTGAAGGCCGTGGTGGACGAAGCCAACGCCGGCGGCGGCGTGCTCGGCCGCAAGGTCGAGCTGTTCGTCGAAGACGACCAGACCAACCCCGAACCCGCGGTCAGCGCCGCCCACAAGCTCATCGACATCGACAAGGTGGACGCGCTGGTCGCCCTCTGGGCCTCGTCGGTCACCACCGCGGTCGCGCCGCTGTGCTGGGAGTCGAAAACCTTCCTCGCCACCTGCTCGGGTGCCGATTCCATCACCCTGCTGCCGCATAGGGGCTACCTGGTCCGCACCCAGCCGAACACCACGCTGCAGGGCCGCAAGTTCGGCGAGTTCGCGCTCTCGCTCGGTGCGAAGCGCGTCTTCATCATGTCGCCGCAGACGCCGTTCACCCAGAGCCAGTTCGACAACATCACCAAGGCGGTCAAGGCCGGCGGCGGCGTCACCGGCATGATCGTCTATGGCGACAACAAGCCCAGCTACCGCACCGAGGTGCAGCAGGCGCTGCGCTTCAAGCCGGATGCCATCGTGCTCGGCGGCTACACGCCCGACACCACCGTGCTGGTGAAGGACCTGTTCCGCGCCGGCTACAAGGGCATCAAGATCGGCTTCGGCTACGCGGTGAACGCCAAGCTGCTCGCCGCCGTCCCGCCCGCGACGGTCGAGGGCGTCTATGCCCTCTCGCCCTCGGCCGACGAGGCCTCCCCGGCCTACAAGCACCTATTGGCTATCACCGGCATCGCCTCGCCCGACCCCTACACGGTGCAATCCTACGACCAGACCAATCTCGTCCTGCTGGCCATCGCCCAGGCCGGCCATGCCAGCGGCACCGCCATCCGCGACAACATCCGCAAGGTCAGCCAGACCAAGGGCGGCCTCTCCGTCGGCACCCTACCGGACGGGCTGAAGGCCATCGCCGCCAAAAAGCCGATCAACTACGACGGCGCCAGCGGCCCCTGCGACTTCACCCCGATCGGCGACATCAGCGACTGCAAGTTCCGCTATGAGGCGGTGAAGTCCGGCAAGCTCACCCTGCTGAAAATCGCCTGATCCATGCTGCAGGAGGTGCTCCAGGCCGTGGTGAACGGGCTGTTATCCGGCGCGCTGATCGCCGTGCCGGCGGTCGGCTTCACCACGATCTTCGCCATCCTGCGCTACCCCAACTTCGCCGTCGCCGGCTACACCACCATCGGCGCCTTCGCTGGCTGGCTGGTGAACACCCGGCTCGGCTGGGGTGCGGCCGGCGCCGTCGCGGCCGCCTTCGTCGTGGCGGGACTGGTGGGCGTGCTGTGCGAGGAGGTCGGCCTGCGCCGGCTCTACCCCGCCGGCGCGCTCACCGTCGCCATCGCCTCCATCGCGCTGAACCTCATCCTCGAAAACATCGTCCGCTTCACCTTCGGCAACGACCTCAAAGGCTTCAACCTCCCAATTCTGCCCGACCAGGTCGTGGGCGGCATCTCCGTCGGCATTCAGCAACTCCAGAACCTTTGGCTCGCTTTCGCCGTCGTCGCCGTCATGTTCGGCTTCCTGATGTTCACCCGCTTCGGCCGCGCCATGCGCGCAGTGGCCGAAAACGCCGATCTCGCGCGGCTGAAAGGCATCGACCCGCGCCGCGTCGCCGCCATCGCCGTGCTGCTCGGCGCCGGGCTTTCCGGCGCCGGCGGCGTGCTGCTCGGGCTCGACACGTCGATCGACCCGCTCACCGGCTTTCGCATCCTGCTCTCCGTCTTCGCCGCCGCCGTGCTGGGCGGTCTCGGCTCCATCCCCGGCGCCGTGCTCGGCGCGCTCGCCCTCGGCATGGCCGAGGAGCTCGCTTTGCTGGTCATCCCCGACACCTATCGCGGCGCCGTCGGGTTCTTCGCCATTCTGCTGATGCTCACAATCCGCCCGCGCGGCCTGCTCGGCGAAAGTGCCGTCTGATGCTCGCCTACGCGCTGTTCAACCTCACCATCGCCGGACTTTATGCCATGCTCGCCTTGGCGCTCAACCTCGCCTGGGGCGGCGCTGGGCTGGTCAATCTGGGCCTCGCCGGCTTCTTCGCCATCGGCGCCTATGCCAGCGCCATCCTCACCAGCCACGCAGCCCCGGTCGCCGCCGGCGTGGCCGCCGCCGTGGTGTGCGGCGCCATCGTCGGCACCGTCATCACCGCCATCACCCTGCGCCTGCGCGACGACTACCTGGCCATCGTCACCCTCGGCTTCGCCGAGGTGGTCCGTCTGGTCGCGCTGAACGAGACCTGGCTGACCCACGGCGCCGACGGCATCTCCGGCATCGCCGCACCTTTCAAGCAGCAACTCGGCGTCGCCGGCTTCAACGCGGCCTATTTCGTGTTCGTCACCGGCGTCGTCCTGCTTCTCCTCATCGCCCTGCGCC
>JAYVMK010000067.1:0-4039 GCA_043758995.1 Lichenibacterium sp.
ATAGCAGACCCTCGCCGGACCTTCTCCAAGGCGATGGATCAACCAGGTGAAGACCGCCTTGCTTTCCGGGATGACGCCCAGGCGCAGGAAGGCGGCCAGCGTATAGGAGGCGTCACGGATCCAGGCGTAGCGGTAGTCGTAATTCTTGTTGCCGCCGATCCGCTCGGGCAGGGAGGTGGTGGCGGCGGCCGCGATCGCGCCCGAAGGGGAAAAGAGCAGCAGCTTCAGCGCCAGGGCGCTGCGGCGGACGGCTTCTCGATGCGGACCATCGTAGCGCAAGGTCTGGGCCCAGGCGCGCCAAGCCTGGTCGCTGACGTCGATGCGCTCGTCCATGTCCCGGGTCGGCGGCACGCCGAGGGGCTCGTTCTCGCCGGCCACGATCGCCACCAGAGCCCGCTCGCCCGCCGCCAATGTTCCCTCGGCCAGGATCATCCGATCGCCTTCCTGGATCAGGGCGAGGTTCGGGGTGGTGCGGAAGAGACCCAGCACGGGCCCGACATGGAAGATGCAGCCGTTGGGGTTGGGCTGCAGCCAGGGCGACACGGCATCGCCATGCGTGCCGAAGACGACCCGAACCCGCATCCGGACCGTGCCCGAGACGACATCGATGCGCCGCGCCAACTCGCACCAGGGCAGCCGGCCCGCCAGTGTACTGTTGAGCGCTTCCGTCAGCCGCACGGTGCCGGATGCGCAGGTGAACAGGGTTTCGAGGACGTTGCTGTCCTCCCGGTACCTGCATTCGGCCCGGAAAGGCTCGGCGGGCTGAATTGCGAAATAGCCTCCGGCGTCCGGGTCGAGCAGCGTATCGAACAGGGGAGGCGAGTCGAGGTTCGGCACGCACCACCAAGCCACCACGCCATTCGGCGCCAAGAGCGCCAGCGATCGGCCATCCCCCAGCGCCGCATAGTCCTGAAGCGGAAAGGCGCGGCGCTCGTCGGCAGGGTCGATCGAGAGTTCAGCGGCAAGCATGGAGCGGATCCCCGGGGACGGACCCTGGGTCAAACACCGGCTCCATCTCCGGTTCCACCCGGCACGGGGCCGGGCGTCGTCGATCCTATCGGCGCTGGCCGGTGATCATGCCGTTACGGGTCAGCACGACCCATTGGTCGCCGCGTTTCTCGATCGACAGGACCTCGCCGGCACCGTCGAGGACGGACCCCGGTTTCACCACCGAGAGGCTGGCGCGGGACTCGACGAGAGCCTTGCCGTCGAAGACGTCGCGCAGCGTGTAGTTCGGCAAGGTGCGACCCGCGAGGTTGGCGCGGCTGCCCGGCGGCGCATCGGAGTCGGTCGCGACCGAGCCGGTCGGGTTGAAGTCGACGCCGTCCTTGTCGGCGGTGTTGGTTCGCGTCGCGCCCGTGTCTTGCGGAGACGCACTGGCGACCGAGGCCGGCGGGGCATGACGTGCCGCCGGGGCCTGATACAGCCGGTCATAGCGGGCGAAGATGTTGAAATTGCCCGACGGCACGACTTCGCCGGTCGAAAAGATCATCGCATAGGTGGCGAAACCCGCAGAGGCCGTGGCGGCTCCGATGCCCAGCCCGTGCCAGACCCAGTCGCCCAGCGACTTCGCGGCCGCCGCGACGACCTTGGGCTTCGCCGCCACGGCGGTTCGGCCCAAGCCGATCGGCCCGGCGACGACGACGGGCGGTACGACGAGGCGCAGATGATCCGCTGAACGCGACATCGTGGGGCGCGGCGTCATGAGGGCCTCACTTCTGCTTCTGGAGGGCGGTGGCGAGGTCGCGAAACGCGTCCTCGCTGGGTTTCGCGCCGGGAGACTGCATCAGAGCGTCGTAGATCCGCGGCACCATCAGCACTGCCTGATCGAGGTCGCCGTCGCTGCCCGGTTTGTAGGCCCCCATGGCGCGTAGGTCGCGCGTGTCCTCGAACCGCGCGATGAGGTCGCGGAGCTTGTTCACGAGCACGCGCTGTTCGGGCGTCCACACGTGGTGGGCCAGCCGGGAAAGCGACATGCCGATGTCGATCGCTGGGTAGCGCCCCTGCGCGGCGATCTTGCGGTCGAGCACGATATGGCCGTCGAGCGTGCCGCGGATCGTATCGGCTACCGGGTCGTTTTGGTCGTCGCCGTCGACCAGGACCGAGAAGACGCCCGTGATCGAGCCCGACCCTTCGAGACCCGGACCCGCCCGCTCGAGGAGCTTCGGCAGGTCGGAGAAGACCGACGGGGCATAGCCGCGCGCCACGGCAGGTTCGCCGGCCGCCAGCGCCACGTCGCGCGCCGCGTGAGCATACCGCGTCACGCTGTCGACGATGAGCAGCACGGCATCGCCGCGGTCCCGGAACCATTCGGCGATGCTCATGGCGGTCTTGGGCGCGAGGCGCCGCATCATCGGGCTCTCGTCGCCCGTCGACACCACCGTGACGGCCCGCTCCCGATTGGCTCCGAGTGATTCCTCGATGAATTCCCGCACCTCGCGACCGCGCTCTCCGACGAGGGCGATCACCACCGTGTCGAAGCCCTTCGCCTCGGCCAGCATGGCGAGCAGCGTCGACTTGCCGACGCCGGAGCCGGCGAAGATGCCGATGCGCTGCCCCGGACAGATGGGACAGAAGATGTCGATGGCCTTGACGCCGGTCTTCAGCGTGCCCTTGACGCGGGCCCGCCGGAGCGCCGGGGGCGGTTCGCCGTCCGCCGCCACATTGGTGCGGCCGGGGACGAGGTCGCCGAGACCATCAACCGGGCGGCACAGAGCATCGATGACACGGCCCCGCCAGGACGTGTCGGGCGCAAATCGCAAGGGGCCGATGCGGCGCACCTTCAGACCAAGGCGGGCATCGACGCCAACGCCGAAGGGCTTCACGGCGACGCCGGTGCGTTCCACCCGCACGACCTCGCCCATTTGCTCGCCGGTGTCGCCGGGGAAACCCACGGCGTCGCCGAGACGGACGAAAGGCGACAGTCCGACGACGCGGTAAGCGGTCGGCGACACGGTCGCGATCGTGCCCGAACATTGGACCAGCGGCTCCGCCGCCATGGTCCCGCGCACCGCGACGCCGAGCCGCGCGAGGCGGTTCACGATGAGGACCCCAGCGCCTTGATGGCGTCCTGCAGCGTTGTATCGGCGGTCTGATTGGCCTGGGTGACGCCGTCGAGCGCGTGCTGCACGCTGATCAGCTTGCTGATCTCGAGCACGGGATTGACGTTGGAACTTTCGACGAAGCCCTGGATGACCCCTGTCGACGTGAAGTCGAGGATCGGCGTCGCGGCCTTATCGGGAACGACGCCGGAATTCGCCGCGCGGGAGAGCTTCGCGTTGGGATCGATGGAGAAGAGGCCGATGGCGCCGACCTGGGCGCCATTCTGGGTGATCATGCCATCGTTCGCGATGGTGGGTGGTCCGGCGGCCGGGTCGAGGATCAGGCCGGAGCCCCCGACGTCCAGCACGGCATCGCCATTGACGGTCTGGAGTTGGCCCGTGGGCGACATCTGCATGCGGCCATCGTGCGTGTAGACGATGCCCTGGGCGGTCTTGACCCCGAGCCAGGCCTCGCCCTGGACCGCCACGTCGAGCGGATTGTCGGTCTTGGTGCGGTCGCCGCCGCTTCGATTGATGTAGCTGGCGCCCTCGGTGCTGAAGGCGACGGGCGAGTCGCCCGTCTGCGACAGCACCGTATCGAAGGTCACGCCCTCGGCCTTGTAGCCCGCCGTGTTCATATTGGCGATGTTCTGCGCGATCGTGCTGAGACGACGCTCGACGGACAGTTGGCCGGAGAGGCCGACGGAAAAGTTCGATTGCATGGGCGATCAGCCTCCCTTGTGGAGCTTGGCGAGACTGAGGAGCAGGTCGGAGCTCACGCCGTTTTGTGATGAAGAGCTGGAATTGAAGAGGTTGAGGATCGAATCTGCCGGAATGGTGCTGCCGATGCCGTTCGAGGCATCGAGGATCGAGGTGGTACTGTCGGACGTATCGGCAAGCAGCACGTTGGTGACGTTCGCTGCGTTGTTCGCGTCGTATTGCGCCGTGTAGCGCGAGATGATCTTGGCAACTTTGCTGCTGTTCTGCAGGTCGGCGAT
>JAYVMK010000068.1:0-5488 GCA_043758995.1 Lichenibacterium sp.
GCACGCTGACGAGGCCGGCGTAGAAGTGCCAGCGCCAGATCGCACGATACAGGGTCTCGCGGCCCGTGACTGGCGCTGTCTGGGCAGGGATGGCTTCGAGAGAGGACGTCGACATCATGGCGCCGCTCCCTCACTTCATGTCCATGCCGGGCATGGACTGTCCGGTCGGAGCCGACGTCTCACTGCCGCCATGCCCCTTGCCTTTTGGACCTTCGGCATCCGAGCCTTTCGCGCCGATGCCTGCGACCTCGAAATCGACCTTGGCGGTGCCGGCGTGGTCGAAGGTCAGGGTGCCGGGAACCGCCTCACCCTTTTTCAGTCCGCGCTTGAGGCCGGTGAACATGATGTGCAGGCCAGTGGGATCGAGCGTGACGGATCTGCCCGCTGGGATCTCCAAGGGACCGACGGGGCGCATCTGCATGACTCCCCCGTTCATGGTCATCGAATGGATCTCGAAGCCCGTCGACGCCGCGAAGGAACCGCCGGTCAAACGATCAGGCACGGTGCCCTTGTTCTCGATGGTCAGATAACCGCCCCCGATCTGAGCGCCCCCGGGCGTCGCGCGGGCCCAGGGCTGATGAATGACGAGGGAGCCGATGACGACGTCGCCGGCCATCGCTGCCGACGGGGCAAAGGCGAGCGTGACGAGCCCGGCCAGACGGCCGGCCGATTGGAAAAAAGTCATGGGGATGGGTCTCGAAGTCCGCCCACGGCGATGAGGACCCGCGAGAAGCGGACCGGCCGGGGCTGGGTGAAAGGTCGGGTTCGCGTGACGTCAGATCACGCGACCGGTGGACCTCGGGACAGACGGGGATCGCGGAGACGCGCCAGGACGGGTGCCCAGGAGAATGCCCTGATGTGATCGGCGAAATACTCGACCGATGCAGGTCTCGACAGGATCGGCGCGGCCGGGACAACGGCGCCCCCAAGCAGAGCGCACTCGTCGCAGCAATCGTGCGAGGCGGGTTGCGCCGGGTCTGCAGGACGTCCGCCCTCCCCCGAATGACAGATCGGGACGTGAACGCCGGCGATCACGTTGCTGAGGTCACCGTTCGTGACCGAAGATGCGAGGGCGCGACCCAGGCCCGTCAGGGTCAGGGCGATGATGAGAACCGCGACGAGGCTGCGTCGCAGTCCGAGTGTCATCGGGGCTGCCATGAGCGAGACTGGGCGCGAGCCGACCCTCGTTGTCAAGCGTCGAGCCGCTCGGGCCATCCAGAGGTGGAGAAGCTGCCGCGAGGACTGTCGACCAGGCCTATGGCGGCTGATTATCCACGCCGGACGATGGCCCTATTTTTTCGGCGCCGCGAGAGCAGCGACAGACGGGGGCGTGCTTTGCACGAGCCTCTCGAGCTTGCCGCGGATCGCCGTCTCGTCGTCATCGGAGGTGAAGGTGCCGGCAAAGCGAAGTCGCGCATCGAACAGCATCACGGCCGCCGTATGGTCCATCGTGTAATCGCCCCCGTCGAGCGGCACGCGACGGAATTGGACCTTGAACGCGCTCGCCATGGCGGCGAGTTGCGCCTCGGTGCCGGTGAAGCCGCGAATCCGCGAATCGAAGGAGGCGAGATACTGGCGCATGGACTCCGGCGTGTCGCGTTCGGGGTCGACGGTGACGAAGACGACGTTCATGCGATCCGCGTCAGCTCCCATGCGGTCAAGCACGTTCGTCAGCACCTGCAACGTCACGGGGCAGACGGCCGGGCAATGCGTGAAGCCGAAGAACAGGGCCGTCGGTTTCCCCTTCAGATCGGCGTCGGTCACGGCATGGCCGGTCATCTCGGTCATGGCGAAGGGACCACCGATCCGGTGCATGTCGGTCCCCGACCCCGTCTGAACGAAGATCAAAGCGGACAGGACGAGCACCACGGCCGCCGCGATGCCGCCGACGAGCAAGAGGATGCGGCGCTCCGCCATGGACTGTCTCCGGACGATGTCTCTGTCGAACCACCGACATATGGGTGCGATCCGGCCGACGGACCACGCCGCGACGGTCTGCCATGCGGGACGATACTGCCCGGCTGCGAGCTTCGGCGAGCAATCGAGTGGTCGAAGTCCCAGGCGACCGATCAACCGGCTCGCAGGACGAGATGGCCCGGCGAAACCTCGTCGTAGAGCGAAGGGGCAGCGATGGTGCCGATGGGGAGAATCGGGGACGAGAGAGGCCGGAAGGCTTGGTCGTCCCAGGGCCGCCGCCGGGTGGGATCGGCGACAGGAACGGCGGCCATCAGCGATTGCGTATAGGGATGGCGCGGGTTCTCGAAGACGGCGGCGCGTGGGCCGATTTCGACGATGCGGCCGAGATACATGACGGCCACCTGATGGGAGACGCGCTCCACCACCGCCATGTCGTGGCTGATGAACAGGAACGCCAGGCCGAGGTCGGCCTGCAACTCCATGAGCAGGTTCAGGACCTGCGCCTGCACCGACACGTCGAGCGCCGAGACCGATTCATCGGCGATGATCAGCTTGGGGCTCGGTGCCAGGGCGCGCGCGATCGCGACGCGCTGGCGCTGGCCGCCCGAGAGCTCATGCGGGTAGCGGCGCAGGAAGCTGCGCGGCAGTTCCACCCGATCGAATAAGGTGGCGACACGATCCTCGAGCTCACGGCCCGACGCGATGCGAAAGTTGAGCAGCGGCTCCGCCACCTGGTCTGCCAGCCGCCGATAGGGGTTCAGCGAGGCGAACGGGTCCTGGAAGACCATCTGCATGTCGCGCCTCGCCCGACGCAGGTCGAGGCGGCCGAGGTTGCGAATGTCCCAGCCATCGAGCTGGATGGACCCGGATTCGGCCTCGACCAGCCGCAGGATCGACCGCCCGCAGGTGGACTTGCCGCAGCCCGATTCCCCCACGAGCGACAGTGTCTGGCCGAGCGCCACGCTGAAGCTCACATCCTCGACGGCATGGACCTTCGCCACTGTCCGGCGCAGGGCACCACCGCGCACCGGGAACCGCGTGGTGAGGTGCTCCACGGTCAGCAGCGGCTGGGCCTTGCGACCCGGAACCAGCGCGGTCGGCTCGGGCCGCGGCTCGGAGCCCAGGATGCGCATCGGCTCCGGCGAAGGCCGGCCCCGCATCTCGCCGAGCTTGGGGACGGCGGCCAGCAGCGCCTTGGTGTAGTCTTCGCGCGGGGCCGAGAAGATCCGCTCGACGAGTCCCTCCTCGACGACATCGCCTCGGTACATGACGACGACCCGGTCGGCCATCTGGGCCACGACCGCCATGTCGTGGGTGATGAACAGCACCGCCATGCCGTTCTCGCGCTTCAGGCGGTCGATCAGCCCGAGGATCTCGGCCTGGATCGTCACGTCGAGCGCGGTCGTGGGTTCGTCCGCAATGAGCAGGCGCGGCTCGCAGGCCATCGCCATGGCGATGACGACTCGCTGGCGCATCCCGCCCGACAGTTCGTGAGGGTATTGCCGCAGCCGCCGCTCGGGCTCGGGGATGCGGACCTCCCGCAGCAGGTCGAGCGCCCGTAGTCGCGCGGCTGTGCCGCTCAGCCCCTTGTGGGTTCTCAGGCCATCCTCGAGCTGACGACCGATCGTGAAGACCGGGTTCAGCGAGGTCATCGGCTCTTGGAAGATCATGCCGATCTCGTTGCCGCGGATCGCCTGCATGGTGGCGGCATCGGCACGGGCGAGATCGATCACCTCGCCGGAGACCCGCGTGAAAGCGAGACGGCCGGAGGTGATGCGGCCGCCGCCGAACTCGACGAGGCGCATCAGCGACAGCGATGTCACGGATTTGCCCGAGCCAGACTCCCCCACGACGCAGAGGGTTTCGCCGGGCCGGATCGTGAAGCCGACATCCTTGACGCCGACGACCATTCCGCCGTCGGTGTCGAACTCGACCCGAAGGTTCGAGACGGCGATGATGGGCTGGCCGGCGAGGCGATCCATCTCCTGCGCCGCGCTGGCGGGAGCCGTCGTGGTCACCATCAGCGTGCCCTCGGATCGAGCACGTCGCGCAGGACGTCGCCGAACATGTTCAAGGCCAAGACCGTCAGCGCCACGGCAATGCCCGGCACAAGGGCCGTCCAGGGCGCGACGTCGAGATAGTCGCGGGAGCTTTGGATCATGAGACCCCAGGAGGATTGCGGCGGCTGCGTGCCGAGCCCCAGAAAGGACAGGCCGGCCTCGGCCAGGATCGCGAAGGCGAGGCTGATGGTCCCCTGCACGATGATGAGCGGCATGACGTTGGGGAGCACATGCCTGACGATCATCGAGAGATCGGTGGTTCCGGCCGCGCGCGCCGCCTCGACATAGGGCATCTCGGCGACCCTCAGTGCTTCGCCGCGAATGATGCGGGCCAGGAAGGGCGTGAAGGCGATGCCGATCGCCACGATCGTGTTGGGCACGCTCGGCCCCAGCATGGCACTGATGGTGAGCGCCAGGAGCAGCGCGGGGAAACTCAGCAGCGTATCGACGAGGCGCATCAGCACGACATCGGTCCAACCCCGAAAGTAGCCCGACACGATGCCGAGCGGCAGCCCGATCGCGATACTGATGGCCACCGCCGCGCTCGCGATACCGAGCGAGGTGCGGGCGCCGAGCAGCACGCGATAGAGCAGATCGCGTCCGAGCTGGTCGGTGCCGAACCAATGGTCCGCGGTCGGCGGCTTCAGGCGCAGGGCCATCTGCATGCGGGTGCCGAAGCTCGGCGGGATCAGCATCGGCGCCAGGATGGCGATGCCGACGACGATGACGATGATGGCGAGGCCGATGAGGCTCTTCGGCGTGAGGAGGCGCTTCACGGCTCAGGCCATCCGGATGCGCGGATCGACGGCCACGTAGAGCAGATCGACCAGGAAGTTCACCAGCATGACCACCGCGGCGATCATGAAGACCGAGGTCTCGATCAACGGAACGTCCCGGTTGAGCAAGGCCTGGTAGGTGATCCAGCCCATGCCGGTGTAGTTGAACAGCGTCTCGACCACGATGATGCTGCCGAAGAGGTAGCCGACCTGGAGGCCCGCGACCGTCATGACGGGACCGATCGCGTTGGACAGCGCATAGCGCCACACGACCGTCCCCTCCCCGAGGCCCTTGGCGCGCGCGACGCGGATGAACTCCTGGTTCAGGATCCCCGTCATGGTCGAGCGCGTGACCCGGGTGAGATGGGCCATCAGCCCGAGACCCAGCGCCAGTGAGGGCAACAGAGCGTGTTCCAGCGCGCCGGACAGGCTTTCGGTCGGATCGACGAAGCCGCTCGACGGCAGCCAGCCGAGCGTCCGGGCGAAAAGCAGGATCATGACGATCCCCCAGAAGAAATCTGGAAGGCTGATGCCGAACAAAGCTGCCGTGGACGCCGTGGAATCCTGCCAGCGATTGCGATGCACCGCCGACCAGACGCCGAGCGGCACCGCGCAGGCCAAGGCGATGAGCATGGACAGGACGACGATCAGCGCGCTGGCGGTCATCTTCTGCAGCAGCAGCGGCCCGATCGCGACCTTGAACATCAGCGACTGGCCGAAATGGCCGGTCAGCAT
>JAYVMK010000069.1:0-8348 GCA_043758995.1 Lichenibacterium sp.
CCGATCACGATGGCGCCGGCCGAGCGCAGCCGCGCCACGCAGGCCTCGTCGGCGCTGGGGACCCGGTCGGCGAAGAGAGGACTGCCGAATGTGGTGCGCAGGCCCGCCGTGTCCTGCGTGTCCTTGATGGCGACCGGAATTCCGTGCAGCGGGCCGAGTGCCGTACCCGCCATGACGGCCTGTTCCGCCTCCCGGGCCGCCTGCCGCGCCCGCTCGGTGTCGAGCGCCACGACGGCGTTCACGGCCGGGTTCACGGCCTCGATCCGCGCCAGACAGGCCTCCAGAAGCTCGACGGGCGAGACGGTCCGGGCCCCGATGGCGGCTCGGAGCGCGACTGCCGTCATGTCGCAGAGGTCGGTCATGTCGCGGCTCCTGTTCCCGGTGGCGAGCGATGCGCGAGCTGCGACGGTCTGACCATCGCCCGGCCTTCGGCATCGGACTTGCTGGATTGCATGCCATTCTGGCACGCTCGTCGCGCCTGCACTACCGGAACCCTTGCTCATGCCCATCCTCAATCGCATCGCCGCTTTCGAATCCGATATGACGGCCTGGCGCCGTGACATGCATCTCCACCCCGAACTGGCCTTCACCGAGCATCGCACCAGCGCGATGATCCAGGAGAAGCTGAAGGAGTTCGGCGTCGACGAGGTCATCACGGGCCTGGCCGGCACCGGCGTCGTCGGAGTGATCCGCGGGCGCGAGGCGAGTCCCGATGCCATCGGGCTTCGGGCCGACATTGACGCGCTGCCGATCGTCGAAGCCACGGACCTGCCCTACGCCTCACAGACGCCGGGCGTGATGCATGCCTGCGGACATGACGGCCATACCGCCATGCTGCTCGGCGCCGCGCGCTACCTTGCCGAGACGCGCAATTTCGCCGGCACCGTCTACGTGATCTTCCAGCCCGCCGAGGAGCAGGGCGGCGGCGGCGAGGTGATGGTGAAGGACGGGCTGTTCACGCGCTGCCCGATGGACCGCGTCTTCGGCATGCACAACTGGCCGAGCGAGCCTGCCGGGACGTTCAACTGGCGGGTCGGCCCCACCATGGCGGCGGTCGCCAATCTGTCGATCACCGTCAAGGGCAAGGGGGCCCACGGCGCCCAGCCGCACAATGGCGTCGACCCGATCGTCGTGTCGGGTGCCATCGTGTCGGCGCTGCAGTCGGTCGTGGCCCGCAACGTGCGGCCGACCGAATGCGCCGTTCTGACCATCGGCGAGATCAAGGGCGGCAATGCCTTCAACGTCATTCCGTCCGAAGTGACGATGCGGGGCACGGCGCGCTGGTTCACGCCGTCCGTCGGCGACCTTCTCGAGGAGAATTTCGGCCGCATCGTCCGCGCCACCGCCGAGGCCTATGGCGCCGAGGCGGTCTCCACTTTCGCCCGCACCTATCCGGCGCTGGTCAACGACGAGGAATCCACCGTCCTGGCGCGCCGCGCCGCCGAGGCCGTGATGGGCCCCGACAAGGTCCTGCCCATGGATCAGCCCACCATGGGCGCCGAGGATTTCTCCTTCATGCTGAACGAGCGCCCGGGCAATTACATCATGCTCGGCGCCGCCAAGGAGGAAGGCGACAATCCTCTGGTCCACCACCCGGCCTATGACTTCAACGACGCGGTGCTGACCACGGGCGCGAGCTACTGGGTGACGCTGACGGAGCAGTTGCTGCCGCGGCGGGGTGCGGCGGGGTAGGTTCCTGCGCTCATCCTGACGCCGCGAGTTATCGGTCATCGGGGCCGACCTCGCGGCATCGCCTCCGGCGCCTCGACAGCTTCCAGCGTCGAACTGTGTGTCGAGACCGGCCTTCTCGGAGCTCCATGCTGTCCTCGCCACGCTGCCGATCATACCGCTCGGTGGCTCATCGGCGCGCCAGACGAATGGCGTCTATAGCGCGGTAGCGGTCGCATCCTTTGTCATGGCGTGCGGCCGGACGGTCACGGCCACCTCCACATCCTGATTCAATCGACCCAGGATCGTCATCAACCGATCGACCGTGAAGCGGTCGATCTTGGTCCTGCGAATACGCGAGAAGTCAGCGGCGGCAATGCCAGTCATCGCCTCGGCCTTGCGGACCGTCAGCCCTTGAGCGTCGAGGGTCTTGAGGATCTGTGCCGCCAGGAGCGACCTCAGCTGTTCCAGGTCCGAGTTTGGCAAGCCGAGATCCCGGAACACGTTGCCGCTACCGCGGATCAGCTCGAAATCGTCGTTCATGACAAGGCCTCCCTCAAGCGTTTCAGGCGCTCGCGAACAAGATCGATCTCCACCTTCGGGGTCGCGATCCCGGATTTGGACTTCTTCTGGAAGGCATGAACGACCCAGATGTCGGGGCCGAACTGCAGAGCATGAATGACGCGGTAGGCGTCCCCCCGGTGTTTAAGCGCCAGCTCCAATACACCCGAGCCCAATCCGGTCAATGGCTTAGCGATGTCCGGATAACCGCCCTCGGCGACCATCGTCAGCGCCCGGCCGATCTCGATCTTCGCTCCTTCAGGAAAGGTCTCGAAGTCTTTCCGCGCTGCCCTGATCCAGCTGACGGGCCGAGTCGTTCGCGTCATCTCAGCAAGTTGTCATATCTGACAACGCGTCATCAAGTCACCGAAAATTCATGCAGAGCTCTTCGGATCGGTTCGGCATCCGGACGGCTTCAGCGCTCGCATCACCAAGCCTGTTCAGCCTCGACGCGCCCGTACCGCGGGCCCGTCCTCCCCCAGATCCCAGAACAGCCCCGCCATCAGGGCGAGCCCCTCGCGGGCCACCGAGCCCAGGAGGTGCTCGTTGGGGGCATGCTGGCTGCAGGCCGCGTAGGAATGGGGAACCCAGAGTGTCGGCAGGCCCAGCGTGTCGGCGAAGACATCGTTGGGCAGCGACCCGCCGAGATTGGGCAGCAAAGCGACCGTCTTGCCGGTGGTCCGCTCCATCGAGCTCAGCGCCCAGCCGACCCAGGGATCCTCCGGGTCGAGCCGCGTGGCCCCCAGCACTTCGCCGCGCGAGGCGCGGACCTCGACCATGCCGAGGCCGAACGCGTCGAGATGGGCTCGGACGGCCGGCACCAGGGCCTGCCAATCCGTGCCGACCACGAAGCGGAGCTGCAGTGTCGCCCGCGCCCAGGGCGGGATGGCGTTTTGCGGGCCCTCGGGCGTACCGGCCAAAAAGGCCAGCACCTCGATGGTGTTCCAGGCGAAGAGCCGTTCCGCGTCCGACAGTCCCGGCTCGCCCCAATCGGAATCGATGGCGGGATCGTCGGAGCCGCCCCCGACCGACAGCCTCTGCAGCGCCTTTCGGACCGAGGCCGGGATCGGCGGCGGCCGCAGGGCCTCGATCAGGATGCGTCCGCGGGCGTCGACCAGCGCCGCGATGGCGGAAGCCAGGACCGTGGCGGGGTTGCGCAGCAAACCGCCCCAGTTGCCCGAATGATGGGCACGGTCGCGCAGGTCGACCGACAGGTCGAAGTTGTAGGCGCCGCGCGACCCGAGGAACAGCGTCGGCCGGTCGGCGGCGAGACGGGGTCCGTCGGAGGCGATCAGCAGGTCGGCGGCGAGCGCCTCGCGTTGCGACGCGCAGAAAGCGTTGAGCCCCGGCGAGCCGGTCTCCTCGCCCATCTCGATCAGGACCTTGACGTTGAAGCCGAGCCGCCCGCCGCGGGCCGCCAGCACGCGCTCGAGCGCCAGGAGGTCGATCGAATGCTGGCCCTTGTTGTCGGCCGTGCCGCGTCCGAACCAGCGGTCGCCCTCCACCGTCACGACGAAGGGCGCCAGGCCGGAACGCCAGGCAGCGTCCTGACCCAGCACCGTGTCGCCATGGCCGTAGATCAGCACCGTCGGCAGGCCTTCGGCCTCGTGCCGCTCCGCCACCAGAAAGGGCCCGAAGCCCGCGCGGCTGTTGGGGTGGATCGTGCTGCGAAAGCCCAGCGCCGCGAGGCTCGGGACCATCTCGTCGGTCAGATAGGCCTGGAGCGAGCCGAGATCCGCCTCGCCCTGGCTGACCGAGCGCAGGGCCACGCGCCGGCGCAGCAGGGCCAGGAAGGTGCCGTCGTCATAGGCTGCGACGGCGCCCGCGATCGCGTCGGCGCGGGATGCCACGGCTCAGGCCACCGACATCGTCAGGGGCGGCTGGACCTCGGGCGGCAGCGGCGACGTGTAGCCGCGCGCGCCGACGCGCGCCGCGAGGTCGGCCTTGGCGGCCGCCAGCAGCGCCGGGTCTCTGAGCACGGCTGCACCGGTCGCCGCCATGGCTTTCGCCACCTGCACCATGGCCTTGTGGGCCGCCGGCGCCTTGCCCTGCGCCACCACCTGCCAGGTGTGGAAGGGCGTACCCACCGCGACCGTCGGCGCATGGGCCTGGACGGTCGGCACCACCCAGCTCACGTCGCCGACATCGGTCGAACCGATGGCGGGATCGCGCTTGGCGTCGAGCGGCACCAGGAAGTCGGCGAGCGGCGCGTCGGTCGGCGGCAGGCCGATGGTCTTCCAGATCGCCTCGATGGAGCCTTCGCCGAAGGTCTCGCGGATCTGCTGGGCGTAGAGGCGATCGGCCTCGTCGAAATGCGGCGGCCCGAGCTCCTCCATGACGCCGTGCAGCGTCTGTTCGAGCGGCGTGTTGCCGACGAGGTTCGAGACCGCGCTGACGATGCGGACCTCGACCTCCGTCTCGGTCATCAGGGCGGCACCCTGCGCGATCTTCTTCACCCGCTCGACGAGTTCGAGCATGCCAGGGAGGTCGCGAGCCCGGATGGAATAGCGCACGCGGGCATGGGCCTGAACGACATTGGGGGCGATGCCGCCGGCTTCGAGATAGGCATAGTGCACGCGGGCATCGCTCGGCATGTGCTCGCGCATGTAGTTGACGCCGACATTCATCAGTTCGACCGCGTCGAGCGCCGAACGGCCGAGATGGGGCGCTGCAGCGGCATGGGCGGAACGGCCTTTGAAGACGAAATCGGCGCGGGTATTGGCCAGGGCGAGGGGCGGCGTCACCTCCCAGAAGCTCGACGGATGCCAGGTGATGGCGGCATCGGCATCGGCGAAGGCGCCGGCCCGCACCATGAAGGCCTTGGCGGCGCCGCCCTCTTCGGCCGGGCAGCCATAATAGCGAACGCGGCCGGGCAGGCCGTTGGCGGCGAGCCAGTCCTTCATGGCAATGGCGGCGAGCAGAGCCGCCGAGCCGAGAAGGTTATGGCCGCAGCCATGACCGTGGCCGCCCGCCTCGACGGGGCGATGCTGCGCCACGCCCGCCTGCTGCGACAGTCCTGGCAAGGCGTCGTACTCGCCCAAAAAGGCGATCACCGGGCCACCCTCTCCGGCCTCGCCCATGACGGCGGTGGGAATACCGGCCACGGCCTCCGTCACTCGGAAGCCCTGATGGTGCAGTTCGGCCACATGCTCGGCGCAGGACCGGGTTTCCGTGTAGCAGACCTCGGGCATGCCCCAGACACGGTCCGACAGATCGATCAGGCGATCGCTCTGCAGGTCCACATGGCGCCAAAGATCGTTGCGGTTGTCCATCGGGTCGAAACTCCAGCTCGGGGCCGCCATAGGGCCAGCCTCCGTCCATCATGTCCAGCGACCCGCATGCAGGACGGAGGCCACCTTCGCCGCCTCGCATGCAATGTGTGGCGTTGGCGCGGGACTTGCTGACCCAGCGTGATGTGCGAAGCTGCGCAGCGTGCGTGGTTGCCAGAGGTGCCCAATGAACGAGCAGGATCTGCGTGGACTGGTGTCCGATGTGCGGGACGGTCGCCTGTCGCGCCGGAGCTTCATGGGACGCATGGTGGCGCTGGGTCTTTCGGCACCCATGGCTGGCTTGATGCTGGAGCAGGGTGGAGTCGCGGCGCGGGCCGAGGACGTCCGAGGCACCTACAAGCCCACCAAGGCCGGCGGCGGCGGGCCGTTGAAGCTTTTGTTCTGGCAGGCTCCGACCCTGCTCAACCCGCATTTCGCCATCGGTACCAAGGATCAGGAAGCCTGCCGTGTCTTCTACGAGCCCCTGGCGGCGTGGAACAACGACGGCGAACTCCAGGCCGTGCTGGCGGCCGAGATTCCGTCGGTGAAGAACGGCGCCGTCGCGGCGGACGGCAAGTCGGTGGTCTGGAAGCTGAAGCCGAACGTGAAGTGGCATGACGGCACGCCCGTCACGGCCGACGACCTCGTCTTCAATTGGGAATATGCAAAGGACCCCGCCACCGCCGCCACGACGATTGGTTCCTACAAGGACATCACGGTCGAGAAGGTCGACGACCTGACGATCAGGATCCTCTTCGACAAGCCCACGCCCTTCTGGGCGGATGCCTTCGTGTCGGTGCCGGGCTGCCTCATCCCGAAGCATCTCTTCGGCGATTACATGGGAGCGAAGTCGCGCGACGCGCCGGCGAACCTGCATCCGGTCGGCACGGGTCCGTATACGTTCCTCGAGTTCCGCCCCGGCGACATGCTGCGGGGCGCGCGCAATCCCAATTATCATCTGCCCAACCGACCCTTTTTCGACACGGTCGAACTCAAGGGCGGCGGCGATGCGGTGTCGGCGGCCCGCGCGGTGCTGCAGACCGGCGAATATGATTACGCCTACAACCTCCAGGTCGAGGACGAGGTGCTGAAGCGACTCGAGGAGGGCGGCAAGGGTCGCGTCGACATCGTCTTCGGCAATTACGTCGAGTTCCTGCTGCTCAACGCCACCGATCCCAATGTCGAGGTCGACGGCGAGAAATCCTCGATCAAGACCAAGCATTTCGCCTTCTCGGACCCTGCGGTGCGGCAGGCCATGAACCTGCTCGTCGATCGCAAGTCGATCGGCGACTATATTTACGGCCGCACCGGCAAGCCCTCGGCCAATACCGTCAACGGTCCGCAGGTCTATGTCTCGCCGAATACGACATTCGCCTTCGACATCGCCAAGGCCAACAAGCTGCTCGACGATGCGGGCTGGGCCAAGGGTTCGGACGGCATCCGCGCCAAGGACGGCAAGCGGATGCACTTCGTCTACCAGACGTCGATCAACGGTCCGCGCCAGAAGACCCAGGCGATCATCAAACAGGCCTGCCAGAAGGCTGGCATCGAGGTAGAGCTGAAGTCGGTCGCCGCCTCGGTGTTCTTCTCCTCCGACGTCGCCAACCCCGACACCTATCCGCATTTCTATGCCGATATGGAGGAATACGCCTTCAACGCCACTCAGCCCGATCCCACGACCTGGCTGCTGCAATACGTCTCCTGGGAGGCAGCGCAGAAGGCCAACAAATGGCAGGGCCGCAACATCGCGCGCTGGCAGAGCGCCGAATATGACGACCTCAACAAGAAAGCCGCCACCGAGCTCGACGCCGTGAAGCGCGCCGCCATGGTGATCCGCATGAACGATCTCGCGGTGGCCGACAACGTCGTGCCGCTGATCTATCGCGGGTCGGCGGCAGGCCTGCTCAAGGGGCTGCATGCGCCCCGCAGTGGTTGGGACAACGACCTCTGGGATATCGCCGACTGGTGGAAAGAGGCGTGAGCGTGGAGCTGGCCTCGGCGCATCTCCCCTCTCCCTTGTGGAGAGGGGCAGGGGGGGAGGGTCGGACCTGCCTTTCCGAAGGACGTCGCCCCTCTGCAGCAGCGCGCCTTGATCACCTTCGCCGACCCTCACCCCTTACCTTTCTCCACAAGGGAGAGGGGAGGCGGCCGGCGTGGAGCGTGCGCCCATCGAGCCGTACGGAGCCCTGACCCATGGGCGCCTATCTGGTTCGTCGCCTCGCCATCGCGATCCCGAGCCTGCTTGGAATCAGCCTGATCCTGTTCACCGTTCTGGCGCTTGCGCCGGGCGACCCGTTCGGCGACATGGCGTCGAACCCCAACGTTCCGCCCGAAGTGCGCCTGGCGCTCCGCGTCAAGTTCGGCCTCGATGATCCGGTGCTGCTGCGCTACTGGCATTGGCTCGCCGCCATGGTGCAGGGCGACTGGGGCTTTTCGTTCCAGAGCCGCACCGACGTCGCCCGCCTGATCCTCGATCGCGTGCCGACGACGCTCTTCGTCGTCGGCTCCTCGCAGGTCCTAGCCTTGCTGGTGGCGGTGCCGATCGGCATCGCGGCCGCCATCCGGCCCTATTCGCTGTTCGATAAGATCGCCAATACGCTGGCCTTCGCGGGCTTCTCGCTGCCGACCTTCTTCACCGGCATCCTGTTCATCCTGATCTTCTCGATCAACCTGCACTGGCTGCCCTTCGTCTACGACGCCGACATCCAGGCCAGCGGCTTCGCCTGGTACTGGGAGCATGTGCGCCAGGCCATCATGCCGGTCTGCGTTCTCGGCTTCTTCCAGGCGGCCTCCTACACGCGCTATGTCCGCTCGGCGGTGCTCGACGTGGCGCGGCTCGATTATGTGACG
>JAYVMK010000070.1:0-4771 GCA_043758995.1 Lichenibacterium sp.
GGCGTCGATGGCGGCCGCGGTGCGCCGGAACCGGATCGTGGCCAGCACCATCATGACGCCGGCCAGCACGATGATGAGCAGACCCGTCACGTTGGCCACGGTCTGGCCCAGGACCGACGGCACAGGGCCACCCGCGGAGCGGCTCGTGATGTCGAGGAAGAGGTCGAACTTCTCCACGAGGAAGCCGAAGGCCGCGACCGCGATAACTGTCCTGATCCAGGCCAGGAAGGTCCGCTCGTTGGCGGCGTGGTCCGAGAAGTGCAGAATCACGGTGCCTCCGAGCGCGGCCGCTTGATGAGCCCGCCTGCTCGCCGGCCGACGGGCTTCAGCGTGGCAACAGCCGGCAGATGGAGGACTCGCAACATCGCGCCTTACGACGGCGGCGGCGCCGTCTCTTCCATGGGCTTCACCGGCATCCCGGGTCCGATCTTCTGGACGTTGCCCGTGATGATGCGATCGTTCTCGGCGACACCCTTCAGCACTGCCACGAGCGCGCCCTGGCTCGGGCCGAGCGTGACGGGTCGCTGCTCGACCTTGTCACCTGCGCCGACGGCGAAGACATACTTGCCCAGCTGGCTGGCTCCGATGGCGACCTGTGGCACCAACAGCGCGTCCGGCTGCTCACGCAGGTGCACCCGCACCCTGACATACTGCCCTGGAAGCAGGCTCAGGTCGGCGTTGGCGATCGTCGCCCGCGCCACCACGGTTCCGGTTCCACGATCGACGTTGTTGTCGAGAAAGGTCAGTTCACCCTGGTGTGGAGCGACATCCTCGCCCGGCACCGTGACGTCGACCGCGACCGTTCCGGCACGACGCGCCTTCTGCAGGGCGACGAGATCCGTTTCGCCGGGGTTGAAGGTGACGTAGACGGGATCGATCTGCACCAGCGTGTTCAGAACCGTCGTGCCGGCGCCCGCCAGGGTGCCGATGGCCGCCTGGTTCCGGCCGAGCCGGCCGGGAAACGGTGCGCGGATCTCGGTATAGGCGAGGTTGAGTTGAGCGGCCCGCTGCGCCGCACGGTCGGCCACCAGGGCCGCCTCGGCCTGGCGCATGCCGCTGGTGCGCTGATCGAGACCGTCCTTGGCGAGGTATCCGCTCTTCGACAAAGCGTCGCCGCGTTCGAAGCTGGCCTTCTGGTAGTCCAGCGACGCCTGATCACGTTCGATCGCCGCGTTGGCCTGATCGAGCGCCACCTGGAAGTCGCGCGGATCGAGCCGATACAGAAGGTCGCCGGCCTTGACGTCCGACCCGTCCTGCACGCGCTGCTCGACCACATAGGCCGAGACCTTGGCTTGCAGGGAGATGCCGCGGATGGCCTCCGTGCGGGCCGCATAATCGAGCGTCACGGGAATGGAGCGCTTGACCACCCGGGAGACCGGCACAGGCATGACGAAGGCGGGCGGCGCGGGGGCGGCGGCGGCAGGGTCGACGGCACCCGAATGCCCGAAGGGCAGATGGTCGACGAGCGACGGATCGGCGCGGTAGGCCAGCACGGCGACACCGACCAGGATCAGGGCGCCGAGCGGCAGGTTGCGAACTCGCATGAACTCTTTCCTTACTCGGCAGCTTCGGCGTGGCGGTGCGGCAGGACGGTGGGAGGCGACGCTGTCGTCGCCTCGGAATGGCCAGCACCGTCGGAATCCCGGCCCTCGCGCATCCGCTCGATCACGGCATAGAAGACCGGCACGAAGATCAGCGTCAGGATGGTGGCGGCCAGCATGCCGCCGAACACCGTGGTGCCGATCGATCGACGGCTCGCCGCGCCGGCGCCCATCGCCACAACCAGCGGCACCACGCCGAGGATAAAGGCGAAGGCCGTCATCAGGATCGGACGGAGCCGGAGCCGACCCGCCTCCATGGCGGCTTCGACGATGCCGAGCCCCTCCTCGCGCCGCCGTCTCGCGAATTCCACGATCAGGATGGCGTTCTTGGCGGCGAGGCCGATCAGCATGACGAAGCCGATCTGCGAGTAGACGTCGATCTGCAGGCCGCGAATGTAGAGCGCCAGCAGCGCTCCGAAGAGGGCCAACGGCACCGCCAGCAGGACCATGAAGGGCATGGTCCAGCTCTCGTACTGCGCCGCCAAAATCAGGAAGACGAACAGGATCGCGAGACCAAAGATCAGGCTCGCAGCAGACCCCGCCTTCAGCTCCTGGAAGGTGATACCCGTCCATTCGTAGCTGAAGTCGCGCGGCAGGGCGGCGTCGGCCGCGCGCTGCATGGCGACGACGGCCTGCCCCGAACTGAACCCCGCCGCCGGCGCACCGTTGATCTTCGACGATGCGTAATTGTCGTAGTGCGGCACCGTCTCGGGTCCCACGGTCGGCTTCAACGTGCCGAGGGTCGAGAGCGGAACCATGCCGCCCGAAGCGTTACGGACGTAGAGCCGCGACAGGGCCGAAGCATCGGCGCGCGAATCCTTGTCGGCCTGGATGGTGACCCGGAACGTCCGGCCGAAGAGGTTGAAGTCGTTCACGTAGAGCGAGCCCAGATAGACCTGCAGCGTGTTGAACACATCGGGCAGGCTGAGGCCGAGCAGTTTCGCCTTGTTGCGATCGAGGTCGTAGTCGAAGGCCGGCGTCCCCGTCGAGAACGAGGTGAAGATCTGCCGCGCGTCGAGTTCAGGCTGCTTCCGCGCTTCGGCGATCACCGCCTGAGTGGCGTCGTTCAGAGCCACGGACCCGCGTCCCGTGAGATCCTCGACCTGGAATTCGAAGCCGCCCGTGGCGCCGAGACCGGGAATCGACGGCGGATCGAAGGAGAGCGCGAAGGCGCCCGGGATGCCCATGAGCTTGGGCCGCACCGCCGCCACGATCTTCGAAGCCTCCTGCGAGGCCGGCCGCTCGTCCCAAGGCTTCAGGATGGCGAACTCCACCGCCGAGTTCGACTGGGCGGCGCTGGTCAGGAAGTTGAGACCGCTGATCGAGCCGACGATCTCGACGCCGGGCTCGGCCTGGAGCACGTCGCGCACCTGCTTGGCCACCTCATCGGTCCGCTCCAGCGAGGCACCGTCCGGCCCCTGGATGACGACGAAGAAATAGCCCTGGTCCTCGACAGGAAGGAAGGTCGACGGAATCCGTTCCCACAAGGCGTAGGTGCCGAACAGCATCACGGCGAATGCCGCCAAGAGCCCCCAGCGGAGCTTGATGAACACGCGGACCATGCGGGCATAGCCGTGCGAGAGCCACTCGAAGCCGGCATTGAACCAGCGGAACAGGACGAAGGGCTCGCCGTGGCGGTGGCGCAGGAAGACGGCGCTGAGCGCCGGGCTCAGCGTCAGCGAGTTGAAGGCCGAAATGCCGACCGAGATGGCGACCGTCAGGGCGAACTGATTGTAGAGACGGCCGGCAACGCCCGGAATGAAGGCGACGGGCACGAAGACCGCCATGAGGACGGCCGTCGTGGCAATGATAGGCCCGGTCACTTCCGCCATGGCGCGGCGGGTCGCCTCCATGGGCGGGTGACCCATTTCGAGCTGACGTTCGACGTTTTCCACCACCACGATGGCGTCGTCGACCACGAGGCCGATGGCCAGCACCATGCCGAGCAGGCTCAGCATGTTCAGCGAGAAGCCGCAGATCTCCATCACGGCGAGCGTCGCGATGAGCGACACCGGAATGGCGATCGTCGGGATGATGGTCGTGCGCCAGCTCTGCAGGAACACATAGACAACGAGGATGACGAGGATGAGCGCCTCGCCCAGCGTGATCACGACATCGTGCATCGAGGCCGACACGAACTTCGTCGTGTCGTAGTGCATGGCGTAGTCGATCCCCTTGGGGAACCGCGCCTTCAGCTTCTCCATCTGATCCTTGACGGAGGCCTGCAGCGCTAGAGCATTCGAGCCCGGCTGCTGGTAGACCGCCAGCACCACGGTGGGATCCTTGCCGAAATAGGCCGTCGAAGCATATTGCAGCGCGCCGAGCTCGATCCGCGCGACGTCGCGCAAGCGCACGACCGATCCGCCGGCGGCATCGGCCCGCACCACGATGTCGCCGAACTGCTCGGGCGTCGACAGGCGGCCGACGGCGTTGACCTGCATTTCGAAAGCGGTTCCGGCGGGCGCCGGCGATTGGCCGATCTTGCCGGCCGCGACCTGGACGTTCTGTTCGGCGATGGAGCCCTGCACGTCGGTGGCCGTGATGCCGAGCTTCGCCAGGCGGTCCGGATCGAGCCAGACGCGCATCGAATAGCGCCGCTCGCCGAAGATCGACACATCGCCCACGCCCGGAAGACGCTTCAAGGGATCCACGACCTGCAGGTAGGCGAAGTTCGACAGCGCCACGGGATCGACCGACCCGTCGGGCGAGGTCAAATTGACGATCAGGACGAAGTTCGGGTTCTGCTTCTTGATCGTCACGCCGGCCTGGTTGACGATCGCGGGGAGCGATGATGCCGCCTGGGAGACGCGGTTCTGGACGTCGACGGCCGCGATGGCCAGCGGATAGCCGACGTCGAATGTCACCGTAATGGTCGCGGAACCGTCGTTGGACGAGGACGACGACATGTAGGTCATGCCCTGCACGCCGTTGATCTGCTGTTCCAGCGGCGTCGTGACGGTATCGGCCACGACCTGCGCGCTGGCGCCAGGATAGACGGCGCTGACCACGACCTGAGGCGGGGTGATGTCGGGGAATTGGGCGACGGGGAGCAGCACGTAGCAGATCGCCCCCGCCATCACCATGACGAGGGCGACCGCGGACGCGAAGATCGGTCGGTGCGTAAAGAAACTTACCACGCGCAAAGGTCTCCGGCGGCGGAGTTTGGCCGC
>JAYVMK010000071.1:0-3705 GCA_043758995.1 Lichenibacterium sp.
TGGGTCAGCCGAACGTCATCGTGACCCGCGCCCGCAAGCGCGGTGGCTCGCCCACGGTGCCGTCGCGCTTCCTGCAGCGGCTCGACGCCGTGGCGGCCGAGCATCTCGACGCGCCGCGCGCCCGCGGAAGCCTCACCCTCGCCTACGCGCGCGCCCTCGACCGGCCCGAGCGGGTGAGGTCGATCCCGCGCCCGTCACCCCGGCCTCCCGTGGCCCTGCGGCCGCAGAAGCTCAGCGTCACACGGATCGAGACGCTGCGCCGCGACCCTTACGCGATCTATGCCGAGCGGATCCTGAAGCTCACGCCGCTCGAACCCCTGGCCGCCGTCATGGGCATGCGCGAATACGGCACCGACTTCCACGCGCTGATCAGCGAGGTGACGCGGGTCGTCGAGGCGGCGGGGCGGGTTCCCGACGCCGCCGCCATGGAGGCGCTGGCCCGCGACGCCTTCGCAGAGGCGTTGCGCGACCCGCAATTCCGCGCCTTCCAGTGGCCGCGGATCCTCAACTGGTGCCGGGCCTTCCTGGCCTGGGACGAGGAGCAGCGCCGCCATCCCGGTCGGGTCTTCGTCGAGGAATCGGGGTCGCTGCCGATTTCGCTCCACGACGGATCCGTCTTCACTCTCACCGCCACGGCCGACCGGATCGAGGTCGATGCAGAAGGCCGGGCCACGATCGTCGACTTCAAGACCGGTGCCGCACCCTCGATCCGCGAGGTCAAGGTCGGCTTCGCTCCGCAACTGACGTTGGAGGCCGAGATGGTGGCGCGAGGCGCCTTCGCGACCCTGCCGGTCGTGACAAGCGTGACCGCCGCCCTCTATGTGAAATTCGGCGCCGAAGAGGTCGTCCGCCGCATCGACCTCGACTGGAAAGGCGATCCGCCCTTCGCCGATGTCGTCGCCGAGCACCGGGACGAGTTGGTGCGGCTCCTCAACAGTTTCCGCTCGGAGGCGACCGGCTACCTGGCGCGGCCCTTCCCGAAATATGCGTCGCGCTTCGGCACCTACGATCACCTGGCCCGCGTCAAGGAATGGTCGGCGACGGGCGGCTTGGGTGAGGGTGCCGAACCATGACCCCGACCCTCTCCGCCATCCCGGCCGATACGATCGACCGCCAGCGCCGCGCCTCGCATCCCGAGAGGTCGGCCTGGGTCTCGGCCAATGCCGGGTCGGGCAAGACGCATGTGCTGGCGCAGCGTGTGCTAAGGCTGCTGCTCTCCGGTGTGGCGCCGTCGCGGATTCTCTGTCTCACCTTCACCAAGGCTGCGGCGGCCAACATGTCGATTCGCGTGTTCCGCGATCTCGCTCGCTGGACGCGGCTCGACGATGTCGAGCTTCGCGGCGCGATCGCCGAGACCGGCGCACCCGTCCCCGGCCTGGCCGGCGGCTCCACGGCGCTCGACGAGGCCCGCCGGCTCTTCGCCCGGACCGTGGAGACACCGGGCGGCCTCAAGATCCAGACCATCCATGCCTTCTGCGAGCGGCTGCTCCATCTCTTCCCCTTCGAGGCCAATGTGCCGGCCCGGTTCGAGGTGCTGGACGACCGCCGCGCCGACGACCTGTTGCTCCGCGCCCGCGAAGTCGTTCTGACCGAGGCCTTGCGGGCGCCCGACACGATGCTGGGCCGTGGCCTCGTAACCCTCACCGGTCAGGTCTCGGCCGTGACCTTCCAGAGTTTGATCGGCGAGGCACTCGGCCATCGTGAGGCGGTGCGCGCCGCCTTGCGCGAGCATCCGGATTTCGACGGGCTCGTTGCCGCCCTCCGCCGCGCCCTTGGGCTCGGATCCGACGAGACCCCGGAGGCTGTGGCGCGCGCCATGGTTGAGGAGGGCCTGCCCCCGTCCGATTGGGCCGAGATCGCCAGGGCGATCGGGGCCGACGGTGGTGGCGCGGGCAAGACCAGCAATCGTTTGATGGCCGCCGCCGAGGCTCCGGAGGACCGCCGAACCGAGGCCTATCTCGACACGTTCCTCACCGCCAAGCGCGAGGCGCGCGCCTCCACCTATCTGCCGAAGCCGCTCCGCACCCGAGACCCGGCGCTCTGCGACAGGCTCGATGCCGAGCAGCTTCGCCTCCTCGACCTCGTGGCGCGCCGCAAAGGAACCGAGACCGCCGAGCGCACCGCGGCCCTCATGGCGGTGGCGGGCGCCATCCTCGACGATTACGACACGGCGAAACGCCGACGCGGCCTGCTCGATTTCGACGACCTCATCGAGCGCACCCGCAACCTGCTCTCGACGTCGAGCTCCGCCTGGGTTCTCTACAAGCTCGACAAAGGCATCGACCACATCCTGATCGACGAGGCGCAGGACACGTCGCCGGAGCAGTGGGAGATCCTGCGCGCCGTGGCGGACGACTTCTTCTCCGGCGCCGGACGCACGACGGCGACCCGAACCTTCTTCGCAGTCGGCGACGAGAAACAGTCGATCTATTCCTTCCAGGGCGCGCGGCCGGACAGTTTCGCCGCCATGCACGCCTATTTCGAAGCGCGGGCGCGCAGCGCCGAACGTGGGTTCGAGGGCATCGATCTCATCCTGTCGTTCCGCTCGGCGCCCGCCATCCTGGCCGCCGTCGACCAGGTCTTCGCTCATCCGCTGAATGCCCGGGGGCTCGGCCGCGACCTTGCCGGCCCGCAGCGCCACACGGCCCTGAAGCGCATTCCCGGCCTCGTCGAGATCTGGCCGGCCGTCACGGCCGTGCCGCTGCCCGAGCCCGGCGACTGGAAGCTTCCGGTCGACGTCGTCGAACCCGGCGATCCGCCGGTCGTCGTGGCGCGGCGGATCGCCGAGGCCATCCATCGCCTGTGCCGCCCGGGATCGACCGAGACCGTCGAGGACAACCGGACGCGCCGCCGTCGCCCCGTACGACCTGGCGACGTGATGATCCTGGTGCGCTCGCGCAATGCCGTCTTCGAAGCCGTCATCCGCGCCTGCAAGGAGCGCGGCGTGCCGGTGGCGGGCGCAGACCGGCTCCTGCTCACCCAGCATATCGCCGTCATGGACCTCGTCGCGGCCGGCCGTGCGGCGCTGAGCCCCGCCGACGATTTCACCCTCGCCTGCGTGCTGAAATCCCCGCTCATCGGCCTCGACGACGACGATCTCATCGCGCTGGCGCCTTTGCGCCGCGGTACCCTGATCGCGGCCCTCGCGGCGTCGGACATGCCGCGCCACCGCGCCGCCCATGCGCGGCTCGAAGAGTGGCGCGACCTCTCGGCCTGGCTGACGCCCTTCGCCTTCTACACGCGACTGCTCGGGTCGGACGGCGGCCGTCGCAACCTGCTTGGCCGGCTCGGCCCCGAGGCGGGCGACGCCATCGATGAGTTCGTGGCTTTGACGCTGGCGCATGAGCGCGACGGCGCGCCCTCGCTCATGGCCTTCCTGGCGCGGCTCGACGGCGTCGACCTGTCGATCAAGCGCGACATGGAGGCGGCGGGCGACGCCGTGCGCGTCATGACGGTCCATGCCGCCAAGGGGCTGGAGGCCAAGATCCTGTTCCTGCCCGACACCTGCGCGGTGCCGAGCGGCCGCCACGATCCGGCTCTGTTCGATCTCGGCGACGGGCCCGATGCCGCCGAGAGCGGGCTGGTCGCCTGGTCGCCACGCGTCGACGCCGATCCGGCCCGCGTGGCGGAAGCGCGCCGGCTGACGCGGGAGCGGGCCGTCGAGGAACACAACAGGCTTCTCTACGTCGCCATGACCCGCGCCGA
>JAYVMK010000072.1:0-23045 GCA_043758995.1 Lichenibacterium sp.
GCCATGCCGCGCTGCGCATCGATCACCAGCAGAGCGGTCGCGGACATATCGAGAGCGAGAGGCATCATCGGTCTACACCGCCGGCCCGAGTGCGGGGACACGGGTAGCGGGGGACCCCTTCGATCCTGCCGCCGAGAGCGAATCGGGGCTCCCCTGATCCTGGAGCGGACTCGCGGGTAGCCTCAAGGTGAAGGTCGTGCCCTCGCCGAGCCGGCTTTGAACCGCTACGGTTCCGCCGAGCAGATCGGCAAGGGCACGGGTCAGAGCCAGGCCGAGGCCCGTTCCGCCGAAGCGCCGCGTCGTGGTCTCGTCGGCCTGGGAGAACCGCTGAAACAGGCGGCCCATCTGCTCCTCGTTCATGCCGATGCCGGTGTCCGAGACGCTGAACACGACCTCGGTCCTGCGCTGCTCCACCGCCAGGGTAATGGTCCCCGCCTCGGTGAACTTGGCCGCATTGCCGAGCAGGTTCAGCAGGCACTGGCGGATCTTGAGCCCGTCCGAGCGAAGCGGGGCGAGCCCATCGGCGACACGAAGCTCGAGATTGTTGTCCTTGCGACGCACCAGGGTTTCCACCGTGCCGCCGACCTCGCGGACCAGGGCCCCGACGTCGACATCCTCGATCACCACGTCCATCCGGCCGGCCTCGACCTTGGACAGGTCGAGCACGTCGTTGATCAGGCCGAGGAGATGCGTGGCATTGGCTTTGATCTTGCCGAGGTCCTCGCCAAGGGTCTCGTCGCCACGGTCCGCGGCCTCTTCCTCGATCATCTCGCTGTAGCCGATGACGGCGGAGAGCGGCGTCCTGAGCTCGTGGCTCATGTTGGCGAGAAAGTTGCTTTTCGCCCGATTGGCGGCTTCTGCCGCGTCTCGGGCGGCCGCGAGCGCCAACGCGGCGAGTTTCGGCTCGGTGACATCCTGCACCACGCCGACGAGCCGCGGCGTCAGCCGCCGCCCCTCGACCCTGCGTGATACGCGGCGGATCCAGCGCAACGCTCCATCGTTGGCGCGGCGGATCCGGTATTCGACGATCCTGGACGCGGCGTCGTCCGGGCGATGCCCCGGCGTGTAGATGAGGTGCCGGTCCTCATCGATGACGAGCTTTCTGAATTCGTCCGTCGGGCAGTTCTGCCGCCCGGCAAGGCCGTAGAGCTTGAACATCTCGGAGGAGGCCTCGACCTCGTCCCGATCGAATCGCACCTCGAACGTGCCGATTCCGCCGACCTCCTGGGCCAGCAGGAGCCGGGCTTCGCTGCGGCGCAAGGCGAGGTCCGCCCGAGCCCGATGCACCGCGTCGTGCGTCCGGGTGGCCACCTCTGCGGCGAGGCGGATTTCGTGCGCGCCCCAGCGCCGCGGCTTGGCCTGGTGAGCGAGCAGGACAGCAAGGAGTTGCCCACCCTCGACGACCGGGATCGCCAAAGTGGCGACGACCCCGTGCGCCGCATGGGCGGCGATCGCTGCGGCCTCGGCTCGCGCATCGACGCGCATGTCGTCCGACACCAGGACGCGGCCGCCCCGGAGGTCGCCACCGAGACGCGGGCCGAACACGTCGAGCCGCATGGGCGCGGTCGCGGCAGGGCGCGCGTCCTGCCGGCTCCAGAGACGCGCCAACGCTGGGTGGTGCTCGCCGTCTCCTGTTTCGATATAGCCGACCCGGGTGGCATCCAACTCGCGCGCCAGCGCCTCGACGGCGGCACCGGTCACGGATTCGGGATCGCCGAGCATCTTGAACCGGTCGTCGAGTTCGAGCAGCAGGTTGCGGCGAGTCTCCTCCCAGCGGCGCTCGGAGACGTCCTGGGCGATGCCGATCAGGCCGGTCACCTCGCCGCCCTCGTCACGCACGAAATCGGCCGAGCGCGCGATCCAGCGGATCTCGCCGGTGTCGGCCCGTCGGATGCGATATTCGACGTAGGAGGCGTCCTCGTCGATCTTGCCGCGCAGATGCGAGGTCGAGCGTTCACGATCGTCGTCGACGAGCAGCGTCTCCCAAAGATCGGTCGAGAGCTCGGCGGTGGGCTCCAGGCCGAAGAGCCGGTAGAAGCCATCCGACGCGACCGTGACGCGCCGGGCGATATCGGTCGAGAAGGTGCCGATGGCGGCTGCTTCCTGTGCCCGGCGCAGCATGGCTTCGCTGGCCTTCAACTCGCGGATCGATCGCGTCTCGGCAGCGTCCCCGAACCCTGCCGCGACCGCCGCGGCCAGGAGTTCCGCCGAGCGCAGGTCATGGGCCGAGAAAGCGTCGGGCAGGCTCGATTGGATCTTGAGAACGCCGACATGTTCGCCGAGCCGGGCGATGGGCGCCACCACCATCGAGCGGATCCCGAGCTCGCGAACGAGCGTCGGGTCGGCCCGCGGATCGGTCTCGGCGTCGCCCGTGTAAAGCGTCCGGCCCTCGATGAGGCTGAGACCCGAGAGGCTCGTCTCCGTGGTCAGGTGCAGCCCGAGGAAGGGCGCGAGCCGGCCGGAGACGGCGGCGTAAACGAGCTCGCCCTCCTGCAGCAATTCGACGGCAGCCCCCTGGCTCGCCGGAACGGTGCGCAACGCGGCCGCGACGGCGGCATTGAGGATGGTGGGAAGGTGGCCCGCCGCCGCGCCGATGTCGCCCTGCAGGTCGAGCAGCGCCCGATGGCGGTCGATGTCGCGCTGCAAGGAGGCTTCGGCAGCCTGACGCGTGACAAGCGCCGCATCCCGCTCCCGCACCGCGCGCCGGAGCTCCATTTGCGACACGACCTGCCGGGCGAGCGCCGTCAGGCCATCGCGCTGGCTGTCCGTCAGTCCCTCGGGGCGCGGCGCGTGATCGATGACGCAGAGGGACCCGAAGGGAATGCCCTCGGGCGTCTTCAGCACGGCACCGGCGTAGAAACGCAGGTTCGCCTCGCCCGTGACCAGTGGGTTGTCACGCGTGCGGGGATCGGCGGTGAGGTCCGGGATGACGAGGAGGCTGTCCTCGGCGAGGACGTGGACGCACACCGATTGCGAGAGGTCGGTCTGACACGAGGCGAAGCCGCGGCGCGCCTTGAACCACTGCCGGTTCCGATCGATCAGGCTCACCAGCGCGACGGGCGCTTGGCAGATCTGACAGGCGAGATCCACGATGTCGTCGAAGCCCGGCTCGGACGGAGTATCGAGGATAGCATAGGAATCAAGCGCGGCGAGCCGATCGGCCTCGGTGTCGCGCGCGACCGTCGGCTGATCGCGCGACATCGACATGGGGGTGCGGTTTCCTGGGCTCACGGTTCAATCTGTATGGTGCTTCGCTGCTGGTCCTGCAACTTCGGCGCGGGAGAAGCAGCCTCATCCCTTCCGATGAGATGACCGGCCGCCCAGCAGCCAAGGCCACGCCTTTGCTGACACGAGACGCCGAACAGGCTTTATGGTCCGCTCCGCAGCGGAGAGATGCGACATGAAGTTTCTGGTGACCTATCGCGAGCGGCGCGCGGACTTCGATCCAGCGGCGGCGCAGCGACGAGCCGCACGGCTCCTGACCGAGCGATCGATGCCGCCGGGGCTCAAGGTCCACGAACTCCTGTCGCGCATCGGCGGGGGCGGGGGCTATGCGGTGGTCGAGACGAGCGAGGCGGCGGACCTTCAGCATCTGGCCGGTCTGTTTGCCGCCTATGATTGCCGCATCGAGCCGGTGATCGACCTGTCCTTTACGGGATCGCTGAAAGGCGGGCAGCCCGCGTCCGAACCAGCGCATCACGAGACCCTGCCCGAGATGCTGCCGTCGGAGCCGCACGAGGGAGCCTTCTCGGACGACGACGTCTACGATACGGAAGACTGAAGCCGCTCGGCGCGTCGCGGAATGCCTTCGACGCCGACGCGCTTCACCTCCTGGCGGGCGGCCGCCAGGGAATCGAGTCCCGCGCCTGCCGCCCCTACCAGGGCGCCGGTGGCCAGGAGCGATATTGCCAGGATGGACGATCGGGACGCCGGCAGCGTCGCCTGCCAGTCGTGGACTGTCAGTCCGTGAAGACCGGCCATGATCCCGGCCGCCATGATGCCGAGGCCGAGCAGGCCGAGAACGCGGCGGGGCCGCTCCTCGACCAGCAAGCGGCCGATCAGCCCGAGCAGCGCCACCCAGCCCGAGAGCGTGCGGGGCGGTGAAATTGTGGGGCGGAACGACGGCGCGGCGAGCGAGGCCACGCTGCCGACGGGGAGGCGGAGGCGGAGAGCGTGGAGCGTCAGGTCGAGAGCCGCTGCGTTGCGCGGATCGGCACCCGACCGCGCTGCGCGATAGGAGACGGCGAACCGGCGCGAGCAGGCCTTCGCGTCGGAGGCCAGCATCTCGCCGCCCTGGCCGAAGAGGAAATCCACCGTGCGGGCCAGGAGGCGGTCGCCGGCGTCCTCGGGCGCGCAGGCGCCGAAGCGCATGACATCGACGAGATCCCGTCCGAGGCCATCGATCTCGGCGACGATCAGGGGAGCCACGCAGGCGTCCTCCGGAACGGCGTCATGAGCCAGAAGGTAGATGTCGGCATCGACCTCCGCCAGCATCCGACGCACCAGCGCATTGCGGTCGCAGGGCGGAACCGTGATCACGGTCGCGCCCGCAGCCTCCGCTGCCGCGACGGTTTCGGGCGGGAGATCCGAGCCGTAAAGGAAGACGGAGGACAGCGGCAGCACCGTGCGGTAGCACCGCACCGTCGCCGCGATATCGCGGCAGGCGGTGATCAGCACGGCAACATGAGGGCCGAGGTCGGGCGTATGGACGGGGGTCACCAAGCGGGACACCCGGGCCGTTGGCGGAGCGGCAGGGACCGACAAACGCGCCGAGAATAGGGGATGGGACAACGCGAACCTCGCCGACAGACGACGAGGACGCTAGAGCGTAAACTCTTAACGATCTCAGGCCCGAAAGAGTCCTGGGACCGACTCTTCGGGGCTGATGCGGAGCTGCAACGGCGGGCTTAACCCGACCCGTCAGCTTTTGATGCGCGCCTTGCGGGCGGCATATTTCGCGTCACGCGCGGCCTTGCGATCCGCTTCGTCAGACAGGATACGGGCAGCCCGCTCCAGCCGCGCCGCTTCCGAAGCGGCCTTCTCCTGCTCGAGCTGGGCCTGACGTTCGGCGGCCGCCTCGGCTTCGGCCGCCTCGCGGGCTGCCTTTTCTTCGGCTTCCTTGAGAGCCTGGAGGCGGCGAGCCTCTTCTTTTTCAGCCATGCGCTTGGCACGCGCTTCGGCGATCGCCTGACGCTCGGCCTGCTTGCGTACGACCTCCGGGTCGTCGTCCGCCGGCTTTGCCTTCAACTTCTCGAGAAGCGCCTGTTTGGCAGCGCTGGTGGAGCTGATGCGATCGGCGAAATTGGCGTTGTTGAATCTACCCACAGGTCGTCCATCTTCGAGTGCGGCCCATCATTCGGGCGAAACTCTCGCGAGTTGCGCCACGCGGTCGGCGCGCGGGCCTTTGATATAGGGGGCCGGTCCTTCGCTGGAAAGCACCGCGTGAGGCGAGATGCGTCGCGATGCCAGATTTCACGGCGATAAAGACAACGAACCGGCTCCGCGGTCGCTCACCGATGCGCTCGGCTGCCCCTCAATGAGGCATGGGCGAGAGTGCGGGAGGGCTGTCGTCCGTCGCATCCGGCGTTCCAAACCCGTGCATCCTGAGCGCCCATTGAAGCCCGATCAGGGCTCCCTTGGCGCTCGGCAGGAAAGCCAGGCAAGCCACGACCGTCACGGGCAACCACACCAGCGCGTGCAGCCACAGGGGCCAGCCATAGGCGAGGTCAATCCCCACGACCGCGGCAAGGATCAGATGGCCCATGACCAGAATGGTCAGATAAGGCGGCGCGTCGTCGGCCCGGTGATGGAACAGTTCCTCGCCGCAGGCCGGACAGACGTCGGCGACCTTGAGGTAGGCGCGATAAAGGCTACCCTTTCCGCAGGCCGGGCAATGATGCAGCGCGCCTCGCCCGATAGCGGTCGGCACCGAACGTTCCGATTCGACATCTCCGTAGCGTCCGGCGTCGATCGGTCCAGCGTCGCCTCCGATCATGATCTCTCTCCCGTCACCGGCGCGGCCCGTCGCCGCGCGGTCTCGTCCCGCCCCACGCGATGCGCGCAGCCTCGACCATCCACATATAGGTGGTCCGCCTGCCGATCGGAATGCCAGTGCAGCCCTTCTGCCACATTCAGACGTTGTTTTGTGGGAGGCGTGCATCACATCGGGAGTTGCGCTACAGCCTTCCTCGTTGGTCGCTCGGGGTCGGTTCCCGCAGAGGAGCGACGACGGGAGAGGCTATGAACAAGGTTGCCGTTCCAGATACCGAACCGAGTTTCGGTAATCAACCAGTCAAGGGCTTCATGAGCGAAGCTGAGAGGCTGATCATGATGCAGGCCGCCGCGACGAAGATCGAAGAGCTCTTCGACATTCTCAAGGTTGATCATCGCCGCGACCACAATACGCAGGACACACCGGCACGCGTTGCCAAGATGTTCGTCGAAGAGATCTTGCGGGGCCGCTACACCTTGCCGCCGCGAATCACCGATTTCGACAATGTGGAGCGCTGCGATCAGTTGATCGTCACGGGCCCGCTCGAGATCCGGTCGACCTGCGCGCATCACCTCATGCCGATCTATGGGCATGCCATGATCGGCATCGTCCCGGCCGCCGACGGCAGGATCATCGGTCTGTCCAAGTACGATCGCATCGTCGATTATTTCTCGTCGCGCCTTCAGATCCAGGAGGAACTGGCGAAGCAGATCGAACGCTTCATCGTCGACAATACCGCGCCTTCCGGCCTCGCGGTGCGGATCAGCGCCGTTCACATGTGCAAGACGCACCGAGGCGTTCGGGCGTCTCACCAGAGCCGGATGGTCAACACGACCTACTACGGCGAACTCGCGACCGACCCGCAGCGCAGGAGCGAGTTCCTGCAGGAATGCACCATCCTCGAACGTCGGACCGGCTGATCCGGCGAGGCTCGCGCGCCCACGGCCGCCGAACTGGCGCGCCAGCACAGCTCTGACCGATGGGTTGGCTTCGCCCATCGAGGGCGCGACGGGAGCAGTCGAGGCGTCGGGACGATGGCCTTCAGACGAAGCCGACCATCGGTTGCGAGATCACGGCGGATGTCGCTATTCTGCAAGACCGGCGGCCCCGACCTTCGAAGCACGGGCGCATCAGGCCGGCCGGCGCCGACGTGTCGGACCATAGCGACCGGATTACGCTCTGCGCCGAGCGACCCGGCACTATCGCCAAGGCCGTCGACGGGAGCGGAGATCGGGTGTTTCTCAGGGCGGGCAAGATCATCGCCGTGGGGGCGACCTGCGGGTTGCTCGTGGCGACCCTGCACGTCTCCGCCCTTATCGGCCTGCGTCAGGCCGAACTGAGGCAGGCCACCCATTGTGATGTCTGCGTCGCGACAGGGCAGGTCGAGCGAGACCTCGCCCGGTTGGAGCAGCGCATTGCCGAGGCGATCGTTCCCGGTTCGTCGACCGGGCCCGCCGATGTCCGGCTCCGCTTCGACGCTCTGACGGCACGGGTTGCCGCTGCAGCAGCGCTCGCCGTCCATGACCTGACCATCCAGGATTCTCTCGCGGTCGAGACCCTCCGCCGTCTCGGCGACGCTCTCGACCATCTTGGGCCGCAGATCGATCACGTCGATGAGCCGGACGTTGGACGTGCGGCGCTGGCGACCTTGGCACCGCTCGACTTCGATCTGTCCCGACTCGTCGCAGCAGCGGATCGATTCGGCGCGGCCCGAGCCGACGCCGCAGAGGCGGAACTGGGGCGACTCTACCGGGTTCTCACGACCGTTCTGGCGGCGCTCGTGACGACCGGAGCGATCCTGCTGGCGCTGTTTATGCGGCGTCACCGCCAGCTCGGGCGAGCGCGGGACGACCTCGATCGCAACAGCGTCGAACTCACGGCGACCTCGCACCACCTCGCTGCCGCGAATGCGGAGGTGACCGCCGTCAATGCGCAGCTTCAGGCGCGCAATGCCGTTCTCGACCGGCGAGACCGTGAGTTGGGGTTGCAGAACAAGCGCTTCGACGCGGCCCTGAACAACATGTCGCTGGCGCTCTGCATGGTCGACGCGGAGGATCGTCTCGTCGTCTACAACAAGGGTTTCGCCGAACTCTTCGACCTCGACCTCGCTCCCGTGCCGGGCATCCTCTTCGCCGACCTCATCGGCTTGGCGTCGGGCCCGCAACTGGCCGAGGTCTATGGTCGCCAGCGGGCCTTGGCGGTCGAGGGAGGCGAGACGGCCGGCTTCGTCCAGGAGATCGCGCGTAACCGCTCGACCGAAGCCGGCGAGACGGAAGGCCGCCGGGCGATCGCCGTCTCGCATCGACCTCTGCGCGATGGAGGCTGGGTCGCCACCTATGACGACATCACCGAGCGCCGGCAGGCGGAGCGTCGCGTCGCCTATCTGGCCCGTCACGACGAACTGACCGGGCTCCTGAACCGCACGGCGTTCCTCGAACAATGCGGAGCCGTGCTGGCCGAAGCGCAACGCCGCGGCATGCCGGCGGCGGTCCACTGCCTCGGGGTCGATGGGTTCAGGGAAATTAACGAGAGGTTCGGTCAGGCCGCCGGCGACGCGCTGCTGGGCGGCATCGGACGGCGCGTCGCGGCTGCTATTGAGAACGCGACGGTGGCGAGGCTCGGGGGAGACGAATTCGCCGTGATCCAGGCCCGGCCCGCCGATGTCGCCGATATCCAGACCCTCGCAGCGCGGCTGAGTGAAGCCCTGGCCGATCCCTTCGCCGTCGAGGGCGCCGAGATCACGATATCGGCCAGTGTCGGCTACGCGATCTATCCGACGGACGGGGCCGATCCCGACGCTCTGATCGCCAGCGCCGACTTTGCCCTCGCCACGGCGAAACGGGCCGGCGGCGGCGCGGCACGTGGTTTCGAACCCGACATGGATGCGGCCCGCCGTGATCGCCGCGCGCTCGAGGCGGATCTCGGCCAGGCACTCGCGCGTGGCGAGTTGGAGGTGGTCTTCCAGCCCTTCGTCGACACGCGGCGTCTCGCCGTCTCGGGCTTCGAGGCTCTGCTACGCTGGCGCCATCCCGTGCGAGGTCCTGTCTCGCCGGCTCTCTTCATCCCGATCGCCGAGGAGAGCGGGCTGATCGGCGAGATCGGCCGCTGGGTCCTCGACGAGGCCTGTTCCCAGGCGGCGCTGTGGCCCGGCGATCTCACAGTCGCGGTCAACCTGTCGCCCGCGCAGTTCGGCCTCATCGACGTGGTGGGCTGCGTCGAGCAGGCGCTGTCGCGCTCCGGACTCAGCCCGACGCGCCTGGAGCTCGAGATCACCGAGAGCGTGCTGATCGGCGACGGGGAGGTCACGCTGGAGACGCTTCGAACCCTGCGGGCGCGCGGCATCCGGATCGCCATGGACGATTTCGGCACCGGTCACGCGTCGCTGAGCTACCTGCGGCGCTTCCCCTTCGACAAGATCAAGATCGACCAGTCTTTCGTGAGGGACATGTCGACCCGGCCCGATTGCATCAAGATCGTGCAATCGATCGCCGCGCTGGGTTTCAGCCTCGGCATGACGACGACGGCCGAGGGGGTCGAAACAGCGGAGCAATTTGCCGAGCTGCGGACCGCCGGCTGCGACCACGTTCAGGGTTTCCGCTTCGGCCGACCCGAACCCGCCGACCGCCTCCGCTTCACGCTCGACCCCGCGGTGACGGAAAGAGACGCCGCGGCGGCCTGAGGCGGCCGAAGTACCGCGTACCAACGGCGGCGCTGACGGACACCCGCCAGCAGGTCCCTCATCTAGAGCCGGGCTCGAAGGGCCCGTGTCGAAGACGAGGGCTCCAGAGGTTCACTGCAGGTTCGGCTCATCCCCACGCTCGTCCTTCGACGGGCTCGGAGCCTGCCCCGAGCCTGTCGAAGGGATACGACGATCTTGGAGGAGGGGTCGTCGCCGCAACCTCTCGCGGCTCCGACGGGTCAGAAGCGATGCGAGACACCGCCGGCCACCTGCAAGTCCGGCGCCGCGCGGTTCAGGCCGAGAAAGCCTCCGAGATCGAGTTGCGTGTCGGGCGTCACCAGATAGGCGATGGCGGTCTCGAACGTGTCGGTGTTGGGCGTCGCGCGGTCGGCGTTGACCACCGACGTCAGCTCGACGCTGGCCGTCAGCCCATCGACGCCCGGCACCGGGTGGGACAGGTTCGCGACATTGGTGAAGCTGGCGAAGGCCGGGCCCGTGCCGGAGCGCATGGCCTGAACCTCGCTCTGCAGTTCGAGGGTGAAATCGTTCGGTAGCTTCAGGCTCAAAGGTGCCAGGACACCTCCGATGATGCGCTGGTTGCCGAAATGCGGGTCGCCGCTGGGCAGAGCGATGAAGGGCGCCAGCGCCAGTGTCGCCTTGCCTTCGTCATTGCCGAAGACATTGTAGCGCGCCTGCAGCGTCACGGCCCCGGTGCCGACGTCCTTATCGGTGATACGGCCCGTCCGGTTGTCGGCGGTCCTGTCGGACATCAGGCCTGCCGTGAGGAGATCGAATTCCAAGGACGAGGTGAGACCCACCCTGAGTTCAGGGTCGGCGAACTGCCATGTGGTCGTCGTCGCGCCGTGATCACGCGACTGCATCACGTTGGCGAGATCGCTCTCGATCTGCACGCGTCCGGGATCGACGGTGAAAGGCGAGATGGCGTTCAACGGGCGGTCCGGGGAGAAGCTGCGGAGCGCGGCATCCGGCGTCGGATTGATCAGGCTGTAGATTGATCTGTCGGCAGCGATGGCCGAACCAGCCAGGCTCCAAAGGCAGGCCGCACAGGAGAGCGGGCCTAAAATCCGCGATCGCAAATATTTCATGAGGTCTCGTCGCAGGTCCAGGTCCGCGTGACCTTAGAAGAATCGACCCTGCTGCGACAACCACCTTATCGACACAAAAAAGCCCGCCGCCGATGGGGCGACGGGCGCTGGCTTATTGGCCAGCCTTGCTGGGCTCAGTAGGTCCGAACGCGACGACCTGCCGGGTCGGTGATCCCGGGCGTCCCACCACCGGTCGCGCCGGACACGGGGCGGGTCGATGCGCCGCCAAGCTCGGACGGGCCAGGACGGGTGTCCGGGGTGACGGCATCGGCGATGCGGGCGCCGGTGCGCTCCACGGCATCCTTGGCGCGGGCGGCCTCATTGGCCAATGTGCTTCCCGTGCCCTCGGCGGTGATCGGCTTCATCCCACCGGTCCAGCCATCCTTGCCCCAAGCCGTCCGACGCTCGTCGAGATCGAGGGCTCCATCGACATCGAGGATCTGGGTGGCCCGAGCGAGCTGGCTTTCGTCGGCCCGCACCGTTACCAGCGTTCCGCCGCGGCGCACGCCTTCGGCATAGGCGTCAGCGTCGTTGTGCTCGACGCCGGCGTCGGTCAGTCCACCGACGAGACCGCCGGCTGCCGCGCCGACACCCGCGCCGACCAACGTCGAGGCCAACCAGCCCGCTGCCACGACCGGACCAAGACCCGGGATGGCCAGCATGCCGAGACCAGCGAGTAGACCGGCTCCGCCGCCGACGACGGTGCCGAAGGTGGCACCCGCGCCGGTTCCGGGGTGATCACTGTACTTCCCGTTATTGGCTTCATCGTTGGAAACGATGGAGATATTGTCGTGCGGAATGCCGGCGGCTTCCAGCTTGGTGACGGCATCGGCCGCGCTGGCGTAGCTATGATAGAGGGCAGTTGCGGTTCTCGTGGCCATGGTCAGTCCTTCATTGTTGATGGAGAGGGAACGTGCGCCGATTACTGAGCGCCGACATTGCCCTTGTAGTCGAAGCCGACCTGCTCCTGCTTGCCACCGCGGGTCGCGGTGCCGCGCCAAACGCCCTGGTCGTCCTTCTTGAGGTCCGACACATCGGTGAAGCCCGCGCTGGCGATGCGCGACTTGGCCTGACCCTCGGTGAAGCTGTTGGCGCCCTTCTCCAGAGCCGAGAAGGCGAGGATGTTCACGGTGCCCGAGGCATTCACGTTCGATCCGGCATTGCCGGATCCGTTGACGGCCGCATTGGACGACCCCGTCATGGTCCCGGTGCCGGGCGACACTGCGGTGGCGTTCTGGGCCAGGGCCGGTGTGGCGGCAAGCGTCAGTGTGAACAGAACCGGTAGCAGCGAGCGCATCGTATATCTCCGTGGTGACGTAACGTCACAAGAGATGAGCCGGGCGGATGGTTCCGAAACATGCAGTGCCTGCTTCAGAAATAAGCACGATCTTACTGAAGAGCGTTGCCATTGAAGGCCGAGAAACCGGTCGGTTCTGTCGACCTTGTCTCAATCGGGGCGATTCAAACCTTCGCGTTCGGGCTAGACGGACGGCGGCCGGTCCGATCGCGGCGCTGCGTGCTCAAGACGGGACCTTTGCGGGCTGAACATCGGTCCTCAGAATTTTCGAGACATCTCGTCCTGCCGCATCGGCATCGCGTCGATCACAGGGAAAAGGTCGTCGCGTCGGAGTGGAGCACCGGATGCCAGCTTCTCCCCGCCGTCCTTGCCGATCAGCACGGCTCGAAAGCCCGGACCGCCGCCGAAGCGCCGCCGAAGCGCAGCACCTCGGGGAGTGTCGTCGGTGGCTTCGACAAGGACAAGGTCTCGGCCGCGTGCCTCCGCGCCGAAGTCTCGGAAGATGCGGCGCTGATCTTGCAGAGCCGGGTCGTCGATCGTTGGGGCGAGGGCCACGACGACGCGGTTTTTCCAGCGATAAGGCTGGAGGGGATCGCCCGCGGCCTGCGCCGGTCCCACCGGCATCGCCACCCAGATGGCAGCAACGGCGAGAAGGACCGAGTTCGACATGGCGGATGGTCTCCGGCGCACCGCTCCGTGCGGCTGTCCCGTTCAACGTCGCCCGAGGCGCCGCGGGTCCCCGCTTTCGCCGCAAAGCCCAGGGCATTGTCGTCGCCAATGACCGAATCCGACGCTGTTCCTTTCCCGATCTCCGACCATTGCGATGGTCGAAGGTTCTTCAATCCCGGCGTCGACACCGACCGCAGCCTCGCCGACCTCTGGCGGTGGCGGCGCACCGGTCGACGTGTGCCGTGGCCCGAGACCGTCCCCGTCGTGCCGGCCAGACCTCCATTGTCGGTCGCCGGGCCCGGCGAGGTCCTGTTGACGCCCGTGGGTCACAGCACCGTGTTGATCCAGGTCGAGGGCTGCAACATCCTCACCGACCCGATCTGGTCCGATCGGGCCAGCCCCGTCTCCTTCGCTGGACCGCGACGCGTCCGCGCGCCGGGCATTGCCTTCGAAGACCTGCCCCGCATCGATCTGGTGCTACTCAGCCACAATCATTACGACCATCTGGATGTCGCGACCTTGAAACGACTGCAGTCCCATTCGGCGCCGCGCATCGTCACGGGGCTCGGCAATGGTCGGCTCCTCGCCCGGCAGGGCCTCGAGCAGGTCGTCGAACTCGATTGGTGGCAGTGCTGCACGCCCGCGCACGGCGTCGACGTCACCTATCTGCCGGCCCAGCATTGGTCGAGCCGCACGGGGTGGGACCGGCGCCGGGCGCTCTGGGGCGGCCACGCCGTGCAGGCGGGCGGCACCTGCATCTATTTCGCCGGCGACAGCGGCTACGGCCCGCATTTTTCCGAGATCGGTCGGGTGTTCCGTCCCGACGTGGCGCTCCTGCCGATCGGCGCCTACGAGCCGCGCTGGTTCATGAAGGACCAGCACATGGATCCGTCCGACGCCGTCGCGGCGCATCGCGACCTCGGCGCCGGTCTCAGCCTCGCCATCCACTGGGGAACGTTTCAGCTGACCGACGAGGGGATCGACGCGCCGGTCGACGGGCTGGCACTGGCGCGGGCCGAAGCGGGCCTCGACGATCAGGCCTTCCAGGCGCCCGAGGTCGGCACCACACTGGTCTGGCGCGCCCAGCCGCTGCCCTCGGAGACGGCGGAGCCGCGTTCGGCCGCTCCTTGACGCGGGTGTCTACCTGCGGGATCAAACCGCGAGAGTGTCGAGGCCGGCATGGTCGCGCCAGATGAAAGTGTTCACGATGCGTAATCTGCCGATGTCCGCCCTGGTTCTGATCGCAGGCGCCGTGCTGTCGGGTTCGCCCGCACTGGCACAGACGCAGTCCACCACCCCCTCGCGTACCGGCTGTACGGCGGCCGCGACTGCGCCCGCTACGCCCGAGAGCAAGAGTGCCGACTCCGGCACGGCACCCGGCAACAGCGGCAGCACGGGTTTTAGCGGTTCGGGCCTCGGTGGCGCCTATACGGGGACGACGCCCAACGGTCCGGTGGCGAGTTCACCCAGCGTCCAGCCCGCCACCGCCAAGGGCCTCGACCCGATGGCGGCTCCGCCCAAGGCCGACTCCACCGGCAAGTGCTGATCTCCGCTCCGTTCGTCCCCGCCGAAGCCGGTGTAGGCTCGACTGAGATCACCTGACAACGGCAGCATCGATCGGCGCTTGCGGTCGGCCTAGCGGTAACGGCGCTGCCTCTTCGTCTCGACGACCGGCGCGCCCGTGAGGCAGGCCACCGCCGAGCCGGTCAGAGTGAAACGCGGTGGCGCGAAGATCTGGTCGTCGTCGAGGCTTTCGCGCGTCAGTAGGCCAAGATGGACGAGCTTTTCGGCTACGTCCCTGACCCGCCGCAGCGGGAAGAAGCCCGGATAGGTCGGAGTCCATTCGTCGGCGTCGAGGTCGAGCGGAACGAGGTCGCGCCCCGACACGAAGACATAGGCCAGAAGCTTGTCGGGCAGGCTCGCAGCCGAGAGGAAGCGCGTCGCCAGTTGGGCGCGCCGTGCCGCAAAGCCCAGAGCCGTCGCCGCGACCTCGTCCCAGGCGGCGCGGTCGTCGACGTCGAAAGTCGCGTCAGCCAGGCGGCCCCAGCGCCCCGCGACATCCACCATCGGCAGCGTGAAGAGATTGCCGTCCGTCCGGAGCTCGGTGAGTTCGTCGAAGCGGATCTCTTCGGTCACCAGCACGACGTCCGGATTGCCGGGGTGCGAGAGGTCGAAGGCGCGGCTGAGCCGCAGCGTCCAGTCGCGACCGGGCTCGCCGGCGAAGCGCGCCCGCGGGCGCCGCTCGAAGCCGCAGCGGCTCCAGGCCTCGAGAATGTCCCGATCGGCGGCGGCGCGGCGCAACTCGGACAGGCAAGATTCGACGGTGTCGAGGAAGGCCTTGCGATTGAGCGGCTTCTGCACGATGGCGTGGAACACGCGGCCGTCCGCAGCCCGCGATTCGAGTCCGGCGGGGTCGGCGGTGACGCCGATGAAACAGGTCTCTGCCGCCGGCCCTCCGGCGCGGCTGATCCTATGCGCTGCGGTGGCGCCGTCGATCAGGGGCAAATGATCGTCGAGCACCGCAATGTCGAAACGCCCCCGCCGCAGCGACGACATCGCGCCGATCCCGTCCTTGGCCAGGGTGACGTCATAGCCGCGATCGGACAGGACATCGGCCATGACGTCACGCGCAATCTCGTCGTCATCGGCGATGAGGATCTGCGCTGGCATGACCGTTGAGCCTCCTGAGCCTCTCGGACTCGCGTTCCACAGCAGCCTGAGTCCGGGCGACCGCTGAAGGCGGAGCGTCCAGACGGCAAGCATGACACGCCGATAGTAAAAGCTTTCCTGCGCCCCGAAGACCCTGGCCGGAGCGCGCGAGCGAGTCGAGGCTACCGCACCGCCGAGAGGACCCGTGAGGCTTCGGACAGGGCCGTGCCGATGCGGGCCGATATGGCGGGGTCGGTGCAGACGAAGGTGGGGCTGGGATGAGGCATTTCGAGCACCGGCAACTCGGGGCGGACCGCGGCGAGGAACGGCCGCGCCTCCCCAGCCACCCGCCCGGCCAGGACGGCTACGCGGAGCCGCGGCAGCAGGGCCAGAAATGCCGGCAGTTCGGCGAGACCTTCCACGATCTCGCCCCGTCGTGATGGCCGGTTACGGGCGCCGGGGGCGTGGATGACCCAGGGCACGGTGTTCCACAGGACCATGTCGGTCCGGGCAATGCCCGCGGTTTCGCAGAAGCGCCTGACATTCGCCGCCGTCCCGGTCGGGTTGTCGCGGGAAACGAAGCGCAGCTGTGCGGAACCGGGACCCGGCGTCTCGAGCAGCAGGAGAAGCCGCGCCTTGATGCCTCCGTCGAGAGGGTCGACATCCGGAACGACGCCGCGGCGCCGGCGAAGATCGGCCACGAAGGTCGTGAGCGGCAGGACGTGGAGAGCGGTTCGCAAGGCCGCCCGTTCGGTCAAGACCGCCGGGTCGGCCAGCGCGCCGCGCAATCGCATCCGCCGATCAGACGGCGAGGAACCCACCATCGACCGGGAGCGTGTGGCCGGTCGTCATGGACGAGGCGGGGCCGGCGAGGAAGAGGACGGCTTCGGCCACTTCGTCGAGCGTGGCGAGGCGGCGCATCGGCATGGACTCGATCACGCGCGCCATGGCGGCGGGATCCGCCAGCAGACCCCGGGTCAAATCCGTTTCGACATAGGTCGGCGCCACGGCATTGACTCGGATCCCGAGCGGCGCCCATTCGACCGCGAGGGAGCGGGTCAGGTTCACCACGCCACCTTTGCTCGCCTGATAGGCGACGTTGGGAAAGAGCCCGCCCGAGAACCCCATCACGGAGGCGAGATTGACGATGGCGCCCCCACGCCCGCTCATCCGCTTCGCCGCCTCGCGGGCGCAGAGGAAGGTGCCGGTGAGGTTGACCCCGACCACTTGGGCGAAATCAGCCGCGCTGAAATCCAGAGCCTTGGACCGCACCGCGAGACCGGCGGCATTGACCAGGAGGTCGACGCTCCCGAGCAGGCGATTGACTTCCGCGAACGCGGCCACGACCGACGCCTCGTCGGCGACGTCGCAGAGCACGACGGGACAGTTCGTCTCTGTTCCGACTGCGGCCGATCGGTCCAGCACCGCCACGCGGGCGCCGGCCTCGACCAGTCGCGCCGCCACGCTGGCGCCGATACCGCGGGAGCCGCCCGTGACGACGGCGTTCACGCCGGAGAAAGCGAGGCTGGTCGGGGGCTCCGTCATCTGTCGCGGCTCCGGCGGTCGAGGAAGTGTCTCAGGTGGGCTCGGCGGACTCGGTCTCGTCACCCCGGATATAGGGTTCGACCAGGCCGCGCAGCTTGATGGTCATCGGCCGGCCGAACCGGTCCTTGGCGGTGCCGGCCGAGACCTTGATCCAGCCTTCGCTGATGCAATATTCCTCGACGTTGGTCTTTTCCTTGCCGTCGAAGCGGATGCCCACGTCATGGGACAGGATCGCCTCGTCGTAATGCGGGCTGTTGGGGTCGACGGACAGGCGATCGGGAAACGAAACGGTCAAGGTCGGGCTCTCCACGGCGGGACGTCGCGTTCCCTAACCGCACCGGTGCCGAAATCCAAGCGCAGACGCCGAGGCTACCGCTAGACCTCCTTGGCGGCACGCTTCAACGCGTAGAGCGCCTCGAGTGCGGCTTTGGGCGTCAGGTCGTCGGGATCGATGGCGTCGAGCGCCTCCCGCACATGATCCCGCGGCGGAGGAGGGGGCGGAGCGGCATTGAGATTGGCGAAGAGCGGCAGGTCGTCGAGCAGCCGCTCGACCGGCGAGGAACGCGCGCCTTTCTCGAGTTCGGCCAGAATGGTGCGGGCGCGCTCCACGGCGCTCGTCGGGAGCCCGGCCAGCTTCGCCACCTGGATGCCGTAGGAGCGGTCGGCCGCACCCGCCACGACCTCGTGCAGGAAGACGACATCGCCCTGCCAGTCGGTCACCCGCATTGTGAGGTTGGTCAGCCGCGGCAGTTTCTTCTGCAACTGCGTGAGTTCGTGAAAGTGGGTCGCGAAGAGGCCGCGCGATTTGTTGCGGTCGTGCAGATGCTCCATGGCGGCCCAGGCGATCGACAGACCGTCGAAGGTCGCGGTGCCGCGGCCGATCTCGTCCAGAATGACGAGCGAGCGCCCGGTGGCCTGGTTCAGGATTGCGGCGGTCTCGACCATCTCGACCATGAAGGTCGAGCGGCCCCGCGCGAGATCGTCGGCCGCGCCGACCCGCGAGAACAACCGGTCGACGACGCCGATCTGGGCCTCCTCGGCGGGCACGAAGGAGCCCGCCTGGGCCAGGATGGCGATCAGCGCGTTCTGGCGCAGAAAGGTCGACTTGCCCGCCATGTTGGGGCCCGTCACGACCGCGATCCGGCCACCGGTGGCCTTCAGGCGGGCTGGCCCCTCGGTGCCCGAGAGGTCGCAGCGATTGGCGACGAAATCGACCCCCTTGGCCTTCAACGCCGCCTCGACGACGGGATGGCGGCCGCCTTCGATGCGGAAGGCCAGCGAGCGGTCGACCATGGGCCGCACCCAGCCCCGCGTGTCGGCGATCTCGCCCAAGGCGAAACCCGTGTCGATGACCGCCAGGCCGTCGGCGGCGGCCCGGATGGCGCCGGCTTCGTCGAGGACGGACGACACCAGCCCGTCGAAGAGGCCGCGCTCGATGGCGAGGGCCCGATCCGCCGCCGAGGAGATCCGGGTTTCGAGTTCGGCCAGTTCCGCGGAGGAGAAGCGCATGGCTCCCGCCATGGTCTGGCGGTGGATGAAGAGCGCGTTGTGGGGCGGTCCACGCCAGCTCTCGCCGATCTGGGCCGGCACTTCGATGAAGAAGCCGAGGACATTGTTGTGCTTGATCCGCAGCGTGCGGATGTCGGTGATCTCGACGTAGCGCGCCTGGAGTGCCGCCACGACCCGCCGGGCGTCGTCGCGGAGTTCTCGCGCCTCGTCGAGCCCGAGATTGTGACCTGCGCGGATGAAACCGCCGTCGCGCGGCGAGAGCGGCAAATCGTCGGCGAGCGCCGCGCCGAGGAGGATCCCGAGTCCGGCGTCGATCTGCCCGGCGGCCGCCGCGGCGGCCGCGAGTTCCACGGGAAGCTCTGTCTCGTCCAGCAAGCGCTGCGACAGCGCATAGGCGGCGGCGAGGCCGTCGCGAAGCGCCGCGAGGTCGCGCGGCCCGCCTCGCCCGAGCGACAGGCGGGACAGCGCGCGGGCCATGTCGGGTGCGCTCTTCAGGACGCCCCGGACTTCGGCGCGGCGGCGGCGGTCGGTGCAGGCGAAGTCCACGGCGTCGAGCCGTGCCCCGATCCGATCCGGGTCGGTCAGGGGACCGGCGAGGCGTTCGGCGAGGAGGCGCGAACCGGCGGGGCTGACCGTCGCGTCGATCGCGTGGAGCACCGACCCCTGCCGCTGACCGCCGAGCGTCCGGGTGAGTTCGAGATTGGCTCGGGTGGAGGCGTCGATCTCCACCGTGAGGCCGCGCTCGGCCCGCGCCGGCGGCTGCAGCGTCGGGCGTGCATCGATCTGGGTGCGGGCGATATAGGCGATCGCCGTCGCGGCGGCCGAGAGTTCGGCGCGCGTGAAGGCCCCGAAGCCGTCGAGCGTCGAGACGCCGTACCATTCCGCGACCCGCCGCTCGGCCGCAACGGGGTCGGCGGCCTCGCGGGCGACGCGCGTCACGGCGCCCGGGGCCTCGTCGAGCAGAGTGCGCAAGGCGGGCTCGTCGGCCAGCGCGTCCGGAACGACCGTCTCGCGCGGCTCGATGCGGGCGAGATGGCCGGCGAGGCCCGCTTCCGGAACCTCTGCGACGGCGAAGCTGCCCGTCGAGATGTCGACCGCCGCGACACCATAGGTCCAGCTGTCGTCGTCACGCCGGACGCGCGCCAGGGCGGCGAGAAGGTTGGCCCGGCCGGGCTCCAGAAGGCGTTCCTCGGTGATGGTTCCCGGCGTCACGATCCGCACCACGGCGCGGCGCACGACGGATTTGCCGCCTCGTTTGCGGGCCTCGGCGGGATCTTCGGTCTGTTCGCAGACCGCCACCGTATGACCGCGGGCAATGAGCGTGTGCAGGTAGTCGTCGGACCGTTCGACCGGTACGCCGCACATGGCGATGTCCTCGCCCTCGTGCTTGCCGCGCTTGGTCAGCACGATGCCGAGGACGGAGGCTGCCACGACGGCGTCGTCGAGGAACAGCTCGTAGAAGTCGCCCATCCGATAGAACAGGAGCGCGTCGGGATGGTCGGCCTTGATGCCGAGATATTGCGCCATCATGGGCGTCACCTTGGCGTCCCGCTCGGCCGCGACCTCCGCCGGGGCAGGGGCTTCGGCCCGGACCTCCGGATCCGCTGGGCCATTCTCCTTGGGCGATGCGGCGGTGCGGTCGAGGGTTCGGGGAGCGGCCATGGCCGGTACCATAGCGGAGCCCAAGCCCACGCGCATCGCGCTCGCCCGGGTCGTCCACCGCCTCGGCTCGGGTGCTCGCTTGACGGTCGCTGTGGCAAGCGAAGACACTGACCGACGAAAAGGCGTCATCGGCGGACGACAGGCCGGGGCGCCGTCCAGGGAGGACATCATGGCGGCGATCGCATTCATCGGGCTCGGCAACATGGGCGGGCCCATGGCGGCGAATCTCGTCAAGGCTGGACACCGCGTCACGGGCTACGACCTCTCCACCACCGCCTGCGAGGCGGCCGAAGCCGCCGGGCTCTCGATCGCGGGTTCAGGCGCTACCGCTGCCGCGAAAGCCGAGATCGTCATCACAATGCTGCCCGCCGGGCAGCATCTCGTCCAAGCCTACGAAGGCGAGCTCGTCGCTGCGGCGCCGCGTGGTGCGCTCTTCATCGATTCCTCGACCGTCGACGTCGCCTCTTCGCGGCGCGCCCACGCGGCCGCGGCTGCGGCCGGCATGATGGCGGTCGATGCCCCGGTGTCGGGCGGTGTCGGCGGCGCCGTGGCCGGTACCCTCACCTTCATGGCGGGCGGCGAGCCCGCAGCGTTGGAGCGTGCCCGCCCCATCCTCGACAGGATGGGCAAGCGGGTCGTCGCCTGCGGCGGTCCCGGAGCCGGGCAGGCCGCCAAACTCTGCAACAACATGATCCTCGGCATTTCGATGATCGGGATCAGCGAGGCCTTCGTTCTGGCCGAAAAGCTTGGCCTCGATCATCAGGCGCTGTTCGACGTCGCTTCGACCTCGTCGGGCCAATGCTGGGCGCTGGTCAACCATTGCCCCGTGCCCGGGCCGGTACCGACAAGCGCCGCCAACCACGACTACCGGGCGGGGTTCGCGACGGCGCTCATGCTGAAGGACCTCACCTTGGCCCGCGATGCGGCCGTGGCGGTCGGCGCCGACACCGCGCTCGGGCGTCATGCGCAGGAGATCTTCGCCGCCTATGCGGAGCAAGGGGGCGCGGCGCGGGATTATTCCTCGATCATCGAGGCCGTGCGGGGAGCGTGACCGGCGAGGCACAAAGCGGGGCTGTCCGGTGTTGGTGCGACAGGTTCGACCCGTGTCCGCAGCTTTCATAGGATCTCATGTCCCGCGCAGACGACCAGGTTGCGCCCCGGCGCGCTTTGCTGATCCTGAACGAACACAGCCGTTCGGGGCGTGAAGCGGGTGATCAGGCCGAGGCCCTGCTCGCTGCGGCTGGTCTGGTCATCGTTCGCGGCCACACCGACTCGCGTGAGGATGTCTCCCGCCGCATTCGCGAGTACCGGACCGAGGTCGACCTCGTCGTGGTAGGGGGTGGAGACGGTACCATCAGCGCGGCAGCCTCAGGCATCGCCGACACGGGCCTTCCGCTCGGCATTCTGCCGCTCGGCACCGCCAACGATCTCGCCCGCACCCTCGAGGTGCCGTCGGATCTCGAGGCAGCCGTGGCGGTCATCGCCGCGGGCCATAGGCGCCGTATCGACCTCGGAGAGGTCAACGGCCATCCGTTCTTCAACGTGGCCAGCCTGGGCTTCGGGGTCGAACTCACCCGAGCGCTGACGAGCGACGCCAAGAAACGCTGGGGACCTCTCGGCTATGCGGTGGCGGGGTTGAGGGTGCTGCGCCGCCTGCGACCCTTTCATGTCGAGATCGAGATCGGAGGTGTGCGGACCCGCTCCCACACGGTGCATCTCGCGGTCGGTAACGGGCGGCATTACGGCGGAGGCATGACGGTCAGCGAGACGGCGGCGATCGACGACGGCCGGCTCGATATTTACAGTCTCGAAGTCTCCTCGGTCTGGAGGCTCCTGATGTTGCTTCCCGCCCTGCGCAGTGGCCGGACGCGCGACTGGATGGAGATCCGCACCCTCGTCGGACAGGAGATCCGCGTCACGACCCATCGCGAGCGGTCGGTCAACGCCGATGGGGAGATCATCACCCGCACCCCGGCGACTTTCCGGATCCTGCATGATGCCGTTTCGGTCTTCGTGCCGGGCTGACCGATTGGCCAAAAAGAAAGGGCGGAGGCTCAGGCCCCCGCCCTTCGTATCGCCGATGTCAGATCGATTAGTAGGTGGCGAGCGTGGTGCCGCCGAACGGCGCGCCGATGATGCGGAACGGCAGCTGGACGATGTCTCCGACGACGCGCAGCGGAGCGCCGATCAGGATGAGCGGGTTCGAGGCGACGTCGCCGGTGGCCGGGAAGATCCCGCCGAGCACCTGGAAGGGAAGGCTGACGACGTTGCTGGCGAAGCCGAGCGGCGCAGTCACGACGGCACCCGGACCGGCGTTGACGACTGGGGCCACGGGAGCGACGACGATCGGAGCCTCGGCAGCCGCGACCGTGCGGCGAACCGTCAGCGGACGGCGCGACGCATATCCGGCGTTGTGCTGAACTTCATGACGCATGGCCTTGTGACGAACCATGGCGCGGCTGTGACCAGCCTGCATGCCGTCCGTGCCGTTGGTCAGGGTGCTCTGGGCGGACGCCGAGAGATCGGTGGCGGCGAGGGCCAGGGTGGCGAGCGTCGCGATTGCGGCGACTTTCTTGATATTGGTCATGGTGGTACTCCAAACGGATGTCGCGGTCAGAATGCACAGCAACGAGGAAAGGTTCATTCCGAACCCGCAAGACTGCCCTGACGCTGCCGCTCTAACGACACGCTCATGTCAGCAAAAAGGCACCGCGGTGACTCTCTCATCTTCCACAGGCGATGCGGGATCCGGCGTGGCCATAAGGTGACAGGCCTGGACATTGGTCAGCCATGAAACTGGACATTTTGGGTTAGAGGCTCGCGCCGGAAAAAAAATCGCCGGAGATCCTCTTGCGGCCTCTTTTGACGCCACCAACATCTGCAGGGCGCGGGCCACAATGGACGCGCGAAAGAAGCGATTTCGGACGATGACGTCCG